>JAJTBC010000270.1 GCA_021287085.1 Bacillota bacterium
ATGGATTTGAAATGATCGAGATCCATCACCAACAGGCCGCAGGGCGTGCCTTCCCGTGCCATGGCTTGTCGATGCCGCTCGCATTCCTCCTGGAAGATCCGGCGATTGAACAGGCCGGTGAGCGCATCCAGGGCTGCCAGCGTTTCCAACTGTTCACGCTGCACGCTCACGCGGTAGGCGAAGGTGTAGACCACGGAGATGGCGGCAAGAGCCGCTGCAATAAGGGAAGCCATGGCAAGGAAATCGTGAATGCCTCGTCCCACCGTGATGACGCCGAACAGCAGAAGGAGTGAGGCCACCAGGGCCTGGTGTCGATTCACCAGGAAGAAATTGGCCACGATGATGGGGTAAAGCCACAGCACACCTGCGAGGCCCAGCTGATGAGAGGATGCGATCACTGCCAGGGAATTTGTATAGATAAGAATGCGGCAGGCCTGTTGAACTTTGCCGGTGCGCCAAGCAAAGATCGTGAGACTCAGAATCAAGGTTTCGGTGCCGAGGTCCACCGCCGCCTGGAACCAATCCGAATGAATCAGCCGGTAGATGCCGAAAGGCAACAGGGTGAACCCGGCTGCAATAGCCATGATGACCAGTGAGGCGAGCTGGTGATCTGAGCGTAATCGGCGCCGAATATTACTGAATAATAAGAGCATGAGTAGGAAATTCCTTGATGCCTCTTACGTTAACACATGCCATCGTGATCCCCGGACCAGGGCGGCCACTTCCGGAATACCCTGACCTGAGGCTTCCAGGGGAAGGATGCGTAGATCCACCTGGGACGCGATGGCCGCGAGATCGCGCTCTACGGGTTCCCGAAGGGCTTCCACCCGTTCGGGATGCTCGGTCCAGACCCGCACGGCCAGGCTGCTCCCCAGTCGCTGCAGGCCTAGTCGCAGCTCTCCCAGGCGGCTGAGGTGCAGGCCCATGAGCACGCGGGTGGGGCGTTCCGCCTGGACGGACTCGGCCGGAGCGGCATCCTCCTCCACCCAAAGCTGCAGCGGAGCGGCTCCCGTCCAGGGCAAGGGGATTTCGAAATAGCCCGTGCGCTCCTGGGCCTGGAGGGCGTGAAAAGGGGCTTCCTTCGGGGAAAGGCTGGGATCCGCCAAGGCCCGCACCGAGCCCTTCACCCAGGCCTCCCAGGTTTCGGGTACCTGGGGAGCCGGAGCAGCGCTGGCTTTCAGGGCCTGGGCCACATGGGCGCTTTCGGCGTGGGAAAGCACGGTTTCGGGCCCTTTGGTTTGGGGAAGGGGCCGGGGCTCTTCGCCCAGGAGTGTTTGCAGTACCCGCACCAGGGGATCCAAGGCCGGGGCGGGCTCCTGGGCCTTGAGTTGGCCCAAGAGCCCCTGGCTTTCGCTGCGGGTCAGGGGGGCCAGCAGCTCCGGGGCTTCCGGCAGCACGGTTTCCAGGGGCTGGAGCTTTATCTGGCCGTTATCGAGGCTGACTCGCGCACGCACTTCGGTGCCCGGAGGGAAGGGCAGTTCGCCCTGGGCCGTCACCACCTGGCCGCCGGGCAGGGCCAGCTTGGCGCCGTCAGGGCCTTGACCCAGGTAGTGCAGAATCACCTCTTGGCCCAGCGCCCGCACCAGAGCTTGAGCCTCCCCAGGAGGAAGGCCTTGCTGCATCCACAGCGCCTGCGTGAGGGCGCGGGTGGCGGAAAGCGCGGCCGGATCCATGGGGAAAAGAGCTAGAGGCCGAAATGGCGGCGGACGATGCCGG
>JAJTBC010000275.1 GCA_021287085.1 Bacillota bacterium
TCGAACTTGTCGCGCTGCTGCTGTCCATCCTTCAGCACCAGGATCGTGTTGCTGTCGATGACGCGGTAGAACAGATCGTTCTGGATCATCAGCGTGTCGAGGATGCGCTGGAAGGTGAGGCCCCGAAGATCCACAGCCGCCGCAGCATCCTGGGGAAAGGTGGAGTGCAGGATGATGTTCACGCCGGAGTTAAGGCTAAGGGCCGCGAAGATGTCCCGGAGAGCCGTGCGCCGGGAATAGTTCAGATTCATGCCTTCCAGGGAGCGCGGATTGAGCGGCACCGCAGGCTGAGCGTCGGCCTTGGCCCGTTGGATCTCGAGGTTGTCCTCCGCCTCTTCCTGAACCTTTTTGCGCTGGGCGGCCAGTTCGAGGTTGGCGATCCAATCGGTAGCTACGGCATTGGAGGGATCCAGCACGGCGGCTCGGCGCACTTCGAGGTACACCACGTCGCTCTGGCCGCGCTTTTCCGCTTCCCTGGCCTTCTCCAGATGGACCTCCGCCGCCCTGGCGGCAGCCCGGCGATAGCCCATCTTGGCCTTCACGTGGTTGGGAGAATTTTTCAGGATGCCCTGGTATTCCTGCACGGCTTCGTCGAAGCGGCCCTGGTCGAAGGCCTTGTTGGCCCGCTGCATGGCGCAGCCCAGGCTCAGCAGCAGCGCCACCGAAGTCACCAGGGCGGGTTTCAGGAAATTCAGGGAAGATGTATGAGCCATGGGTGCCATCCGGGTCAGAATTCGTTGGTGACCACGCCGCCGCGGGCGCCGCTCGCTTCACTGATGGCGAGGCGGTGTCGCAGTTCGGGGTATTTGAGGTTCTGGAACTCCGCCTGGTTTTCGGTGGCGGACACGAGCTTCCAGCGGTTGGCCCAGAGGCTGCCGACCTTGATGGAAACCGCTTCTTCGTTCTTCACAAAAGAACCCAGCCGCCCCACGGAGGCTCGCTCCATGAAGCCCAGGTAGCGGAGATCCTGGGGCCGCGAGGCCATCTCGGCATCCTTGGCCCGCTGGAGAGCCTGGGCTTTCAGTTCCGCTTCGGTGGGAGGCGGTGGCGGAGGCGGTGGGGGAGCGGGAGGAGGCGGCGGCGGGGGTGGCCCTTCGAACATGAAGAGATCCCGATACATTCGGCCTTCCGAGGGCAGTTGGCCTGCCTGGCCCAGCTTGGCAAGGTTGGGCAGCTTGTCCAGGGGCTGCAGGGCGTGGTGCGCTTCGCCCACGGTGGCTTCGCTGGCGATGGTGCCCGTGCGCGGGCGGCGCTTGGGCGCGTCGGGCCAAAGCACATAGACCATGAAGACCAGCGCCACGGCCAGCACGCCCAGAGCGACCTGGGTGCGGCGGTTCTGCTTCAGTTCCTGAAGCCATGCCCTGGTGGGGAGGTTCGTGCCGCTCATGCTTCCTCCGCGCCATCGGCCTTGACGATGCCCGTGCGCCGGAAGGCCCTCAAGGTCACGGTGATGCGACCTCCTTCGGGGCTTTCCTCCAATCGGGCGTTGGCCAAGCCGAAGGGCAGCTTGCTGCCTTCCAGGCCCAGCATGAAGGTCTTGAGGTTCGGATAGATGCCCACCCCCACAAACTCGACATCGATGCTTTCCAGATCGGTGCCCTTGGCGCCTGCGCGGCTGGGAGCGCCGTACTTGACGGTGAGTACCCGCACACCGTGCTTGGCGGAAAGATCATAGAGGGCGCGGCTGAGCTTCCACTTCAACTGGCCTTCACTTTCCTGGGGCAGATCCGCCAGCACTTCCTCCATGCGCTTCTGGCCAAGACGGAGTTCCTCGGCCTTGGCCTTCAGTTCCGTCAGTTCGGCTTCCTGAGCCTCCAGGCGTTTCTGGGCCTCGGCGTAGGCCTTTTCCTGGCGAGCGCGCTTCTGGCTGGCGTCGGGCAGCAGCACGTAGGCGATGATGAGGGCGGAAAGCAGCAGCAGGAGGCCGCCGCCGAAACGAAGGGTGCTGGCTCGAAGGGCGCGGTTCATCGCCGTTCCTCCATGCTGCCCCGTTCGGTGCGTTCCTGCCGGAGCCGATCGCCGGGCCGCACGCGCCGACGAGCTTCTTCATCCTCTGGAGCGGAGGGGGTGGGCAGATCCCTGGCAGGGGGTTGCACCCGCCCGGGCAAGGTGCGATCCGAGGGTGGTCGAATGAGGGCAGGCTGAGGCGCGGGCACGGGGGTCGGCTGGGGCGTAGCCACGCTGCGGGCGGGCGCCTGCGTCGGCCGGACGGGAACGGCGACGGTTTTGGCCGGAACGGGGTTCCGCGGCGCCGAAGAGGGTGCGGCGGGCCCGAACTTGGGCAGCGGCGCATAGACGGGCGGGGTGGGCGAAACGGGCAGCGTGAACTCGAAATCCAC
>JAJTBC010000280.1 GCA_021287085.1 Bacillota bacterium
ATTCTCGTGGATTGCGCCAATGATGAATTAGTCAAAGGACGCCACAACGCATACCGATGGACGATAACGGAGATTCTCAGACGACAGGCCGAAAGCCGCAAAGCAAAGGGAGAAGCCGGTTACGAGGTTTTTGAGGAAACAGCCAAGGAAATCGAAGCCCTGTGAGCCAACGGAACGGACTCTACAAGCCCAAGGGGCGCCGGTGCTGGTATTACCGATTTGAATTCAGAGGAGAGCCCTACCACGGAAACACTGGATGCGAGGGCATAAAAGCACCCTTGGGATAAACCTTCCCAGCCATTCAGCCTTTCAGTGCCTGAAGTGCCGCATGCCGGTGAAGTAGAGCCACACGCCCTGTTGGCGGGCGGCGGCGATCACGTCCTCGTCGCGGACGCTGCCGCCGGGTTCCACGAAGGCGCGCACGCCCGCCTGGGCAGCCACTTCCAGGCCATCGGCGAAGGGGAAGAAGGCATCGCTGCCCAGCACGGCGCCTTGGGCGCGCGATCCGGCCTTGCGGCAGGCGATTTCCACGCTATCCACGCGGCTCATCTGGCCCGCCCCCACGCCCACGGTGCCGCCTTCCTTCACCAGCACGATGGCGTTGGATTTCACGGCCTTGGCCACCTGCTGGGCCAGCACCAGATCCCGCTTGGAAGGCTGCGGCCCCTGGCCTTCCACCTTCAGTTCCCATTGTTCGAAAGGCGCGAACGCGAGATCCGGCTCCTGCGCCAGGAAGCCGCCGCTCACGGAGCGGAGATCCAGGGTGGAGGGCCATCCCTTGGGCGTGACCAACAGGCGCAAGGCCTTCTTGGCCGCCAGGATCGCCAGGGCCTCGTCGCTGAAGTGTGGCGCGAGGATCACTTCCCAGAAGGTGGGCGCCAGGGCCTGGGCCGTGGCTTCGTCCACGGGGCCATTGAAAGCGACGATGCCGCCGAAGGCGCTCACAGGATCGCTGGCCAGGGCCTTCTGGAAGGCCTCCAGGGGCGTGTCGGCGCAGGCGGCGCCGCAGGGGTTGTTGTGCTTCACGATGACGCAGGCTTTTTCCTCGAAAGCCCAGGCCAGGCGGGCAGCGGCATCCGCATCCAGCAAATTGTTGAAGGAGAGTTCCTTGCCCTGAAGCTGACGGCAGGCGGCGAGGCCTTCCTGCGCTGCGCTGCTGTTCCTGTAGAAGGCGGCGCCCTGATGGGGATTCTCGCCGTAGCGCAGGGACTGTTCCTGCCGCAGCGAAAGGGAAATGGAGGCGGGCAGGGCCGCAGGGACTTCGTCCTGCTTGGCGAACCAAGCGGCGATGGCGCCATCGTAGCCTGCGGTCAACTGGAACACCCGGCGGGCGCAGGCGCGGCGATCCGCTTCGCTCCAGGTGCCCGCCCGCTGTTTCTGGAGGAAAGCCTCGTACTGGTCGGGATGGGTCAGCACAGTCACGGAGGCATGGTTCTTGGCGGCGCTGCGCAGCATGGAGGGGCCGCCGATGTCGATCTGCTCGATGGTTTCCTCGAAACTGGCGCCCGCCGCCACGGTGGCCTCGAAGGGATAGAGGTTCACCACCACGAGATCGATGGGGGCGATGTTGAGCCGCTGGGCATCGGCCACGTGCGCGGCCTCGTCCCGGCGGAAGAGCAATCCGCCGTGGATGCGGGGATGCAGGGTCTTCACCCGGCCGCCGAAGCATTCGGGCGCGGCGGTGTAATCGGCCACTTCCTGGGCCTCCAGCCCCGCTTCCCGCAGCGCCTTCAGGGTGCCGCCCGTGGCCAGCAGGTGCCAGCCCAGTTCCCGCAGCCCCTGGGCCAGGGGAAGCAATCCCTCCTTATCGAAGACCGAAAGCAATGCCGTCGCCATGATCGCCTCGCAAAACTCCAGTTTTCCATCGACCTGCCTCGAAGTTAAGGGCCAGGGGAAAAGGGACGATGGATGCTTGGGAGGTTCCCATGGACGTCCAGGTCGAAGTCCAGTTCACCATTCAGCACACCCTCGACGAATTGAAGGAGGAATTCGTGCGGCGCGGGCATTTCCCCGATTGGCGCGGGCAGGAGAGCCACGAGCCGATCTACCTGGAAACCCGCGTGGTGTCGGTGAACCTTTCCAGCCCCGAGGATCGGGCGGCCTGGTTCGTGTTCTCCGTGGAGGCCACGGGCGAGCTGCGAAAGCGCATCGTGGTGCCCCACCCCATGCCCTCCTCCACCCGCTTTGACGACCTGGATCTGGAAGATTTCCTGGCCTTCTGCCGGGAACGGCTGGTGCGCGACTCGGCGTAAAGATACCTCCAAGGCTTGCGACAAAGCCATTCTTTGGCGATCCTGAGGTGCTTGCCGAAGGTGCCTCATGCCGACGCTGAAGATCAACGACCAAACGATCACCGTGGAGCCGGGCACGCTCCTGCTCGACGCTTGCAAGCAGGCGGGCTACGACATTCCGCACTATTGCTACCATCCCGCCCTCACCCCCGTGGCCACCTGCCGCATGTGCATGGTGGAGATCAAGGGCCAGCCCAAGCTGGCCACCTCCTGCACCGTGACCGCCACCGAGGGCATGGAAGTCTCCACCCATTCCCCCGCGGTGACCGACGCGCGCGCGGCGGTGATGGAATTCCTGCTCATCAACCATCCCCTGGATTGCCCCATCTGCGACCAGGCCGGGGAGTGCAAGCTCCAGGACTACAGCTACCAGTACGGCAGCGACGACAGCCGCATGGTGGAGCCCAAGCGCCGCTACCGCTACGAGGATCTGGGCGCCAAGATCGTCATCGACAAGAACCGCTGCATCCACTGCACCCGCTGCGTGCGCTTCACCAAGGAAGTCTCCCGCACCTACGAGCTCACCGTGGCCAATCGCGGCGCCCATCTGGAAGTGACCACGTATGAAGGCCTTTCCATGGACGCCAATCCCCTGGCGGGCAACGTGGTGGATCTCTGCCCCGTGGGCGCCCTCACCAGCCGGGATTTCCGTTTCCACAAGCGCGTGTGGTACCTCAAGCCCATGGCCACCATCAGCCGCCATTCCGCGCTGGCCAGCCCCCTCTGGGCCGATGTGGACGAGAATCGCGTATGGCGCTTCCGCCCCCGGCATCTGGCGGGCCAGCCCAGCACCCACTTCATTTTCGACGAAGAGCGCATGGCCTGCCATCGCTACGATCTCGACCCGGCCACCCGCGCCACCCAGCCGCGCCTGAAGGGCGAAGCTTCGACTCTGGAAACCCTCGGCGAAGCGCTCTTCTCCCATGATTCCATCGCCGTGATCGGCCAAGGCACTTTCGGCTGCGACGCGGCCCAGCGCCTGGGCGAACTGGCCAGTACGGAAGCACTGTGCTTCGGCAGCGGCGACAAGCGCTACGCGGTGACGCATCCCGAATTCCAGGGCGACGGGGATGGCATCTTCAATCGCCGGGGCTTCACGGAGCGTGGTTTCCGCTTCGGTCAGCTGGAGAACCTGCTGGAGCAGGTGCGGCAGGGACAGGTGAAGGCCGTGGTGTTGCTGCACGACGAAGCCTTCAGCGGCCCCCAGGAAAACGACCTGCTGAGCCGCATCGTGGAAGCCGCCCCCTTCAGCCTGGTGCTGGAGCCGCTGCCCTCGGTCCTCAGCGCCAAGGCCACGGCCACCCTTCCCACCGCCACGTATCTGGAGGAATCGGATTTCGTGGTGAACCATCACGGGGATCTGCGCCGCTACCAGAAAGCGGTGGAAGCCCCCAAGGGCGTACGCTCGCCCGCGGCGTGGCTGAAGCAGGTCCAGACCTTGCGCACGGTCGCAATGGTTTAGGTTCCGCATCACCCATAAGGAGGCCCCATGGCTCCTGCCCTGATGTTCTGGTTGCAGTTCTTCCTGGTGCTGGGAGCGATCCTCATCGGCATCCGCAAAGGAGGCGTGGCCCTGGGCCTGATCGGTGGGCTGGGGGTGGCCGTGCTGGTGCTCGGATTCCGGGTGTCGCCGGGCGTGCCGCCCATCGACGTGATGCTCATCATTCTGGCGGTGGTCACGGCTTCTGCCACGCTCCAGGTGGCCGGGGGACTGGATTACCTGGTGCAGCTCACGGAGAAGCTGCTGCGGGCCCATCCCAAGTACGTCACCATCCTCGCGCCCCTTTCCACCTTCCTGCTGACGGTGTGCGTGGGCACGGGCCATGCGGTTTACGCTCTGCTGCCGGTCATCTCGGACGTGGCGCTCAAGACCCGCATCCGGCCGGAGCGGCCCATGGCGGTTTCCAGCGTCGCTTCGCAGATGGGCATCACGGCCAGCCCCGTGGCGGCGGCGGTGACGACCTTCCTGGCCATGGCTGCCAAGAATGGCCAGCCGGTGGGCCTCTTCGACATCATTCGCATCACCTTGCCCGCAGGCATCATCGGCGTGCTGGCGGCGGCGCTGTGGAGCTTCAACCGTGGCAAGGAACTGGACGAAGATCCCGAGTTCCTGGAGCGCATGAAGGACCCCGAATTCGCCAAGGCCCTGGATGCCGACGTGACCACCCTCGGCAAGGAGATTCCCTTCAAGGCCAAGTTCTCCGTGGCGCTCTTCTTCACGGGCGTGCTGACCATCATCCTCTTCGCCCTCAAGCCGGGCCTGCTGCCCCTGGTGAACGGCAAGCCCGTGCCCATGACCACCGTGGTGCAGATCGTGATGCTTTCCTTTGGCGCCTTCATTCTGTTCACGGCCCAGGTGAAAGCCCCGGAGATCGCCCGCTCCAGCGTGTTCACGGCGGGCATGGTGGCGGTGGTGTCCATCTTCGGCATCGCCTGGATGAGCGAAACCTTCATCAAGGCCAACGAAGGCTACCTCATCGGCAGCATCAAGACCATGGTGCAGGCCGCGCCCTGGACCTTTGCCCTGGCCATGTTCGCGGTGTCGGCTTTCGTGAAGAGCCAGGCGGCGACGCTCACCATCATGCTGCCCTTCGGCTACGCCCTGGGGCTACCGACGCCCCTTCTGCTGGGGCTGATTCCCGCCAGCTACGCCTACTTCTTCTTTGCCTTCTATCCCAGCGATCTCGCCGCCATCAACATGGATCGCACCGGCACCACCCGCATCGGCAAGTTCCTGCTGAACCACAGCTTCATGATCCCCGGCCTCATCGGTGTCACCGTTTCGACCCTCGTAGCGTATGGGCTATCGAGGGTCTTCAGGTAGACCGGCAGAACCTACGGGCCTTTGGTTCAGTGGTGGTGCCCATGCTCGCGGCGCTCTTCGTGCCGGCGTTCCTTCCGTTCGCGCTCCTGCCAATGATGGGCTTCCCGGCGATCCAGCCTGCGGTCCCGTGACGCATCGCGGGGGCCATCGTCGCGGCGCCAATTGCGATAGTGGCCGGGGGGGATCCGAACCAAGGCGGGAGGCACGCGGCGCGCCGCCACCCAATCGAAGCGAGCGCGGGGATGGTGGGCGCGATACCACCCGTCGGAACGGCGGCACCAATACCAGCCGCTGTGGAAGAAGACTTCCTCCGGGAAGGCTTCCACCACCTGCACGCCGGGAGCGATGAACACCAGCCGCGGCACGGGTGGCAGCCCCAGATCGATGTGGATGTTGACCTGTGCGCGGGCTGCAGGGGCACCCAGGGCGAGCAGGAAGAGCAGGGAAAGGGATCGCAGGTTCATGGGAGGCCTCGCAGCGGTCAGTGCCGTAGGCAGGTCTGTGCAAGGTCGCGGCCAATTTGGCCAAATGTAACTTAATTATGTTTTTGCAAGAGTTGCGAAATAGGAAGGAATGCGCGAGGCTATCTCGCTCGTGGCATCCTGCACGGTGGCGAGGTGGAATCCCTCGACGGATTCCGGCCTTCAGCCTCCGGTCTGGTTGGGATTGCGCTCCCCCATCTCCTCCCACAGCCGTTGGAGGCTGTGGAGGCGTTCGGGGTATTCCAGATCCAGGTCCTCGTCTTCGGGATCAAGGCCCGTGGGGTCTTCGACCCATTCGGAGGGAAGTTCGGGAAAGACGAGATGCAGCAGTGAACGGTCGAGGCCGCGCACGCTGAGGGTGCGCAGGCCCGGCGTGTCGATGAGGGTGCCGCCGTAAGGCGTGGGCAGCCATCGCGCGGCGGTGGTGGTCTGGCGGCCCGTGCCCCAGCGGCTCACGCCGCCGGTGCGCAGGGCCAGATCCGGGATGAGGGCGTTGACGAGGCTGCTCTTGCCCACGCCGCTGTGGCCCACCAGCACCACGACTCGATCCGCCAGCAGAGCCTTCAGGGCCTCCAGGCCAAGGTTTTGTCGTGCGCTGGTTTCGTGGATTGGGAGGCCCTGAGCCCGCAGGGGCTCCAGTTCGGGCAGGGTGTCGTCGGCGCTGGCCTTGTCGCGCTTGGTGACGATGATGCGGAAGCCCATGCCCGCCGCCAAGGCCAGAGCCTGCGCTCGTTCCAGC
>JAJTBC010000315.1 GCA_021287085.1 Bacillota bacterium
CTGCGGGGTTTCACCAGCGCAGCCATGGCCTCGGTGAGATGATCCACGCGGAAGGTCGTGTCCACGCACATGCCGTGGGGCAGGTGAAGGGGAATGACGTACGAAGGCACTTCAGCAAGGCGGGTGAGGCCCTTCAGCAAACGATCCGCGCAGCTCACGGCCACGATGAGGTCGGGGCGCAGTTCCCGCGCCTCGCGATAGGCCTTGTGGCTGCGGTTGGTGAGACGCACGTTCCACTGTTTGGTCAGTGTGCCCGCCAAGATGTCTTCCACGGTGCAAAGCCCGCACTCGTAGCAGGCCTTCAGATCGGAGATGACATCCGCCTTGCAGCGGGAGAGCTGAATGCAGTGAGGGAGCAGGACCACGGCATTGCGCGCCTGGCGAGACTGGAAGACCTGGCGCACCCGCACGTTGTTCCAGGCGCAGAAGGAGAGAATCCAGGATTCTTCGCGGCGAAAGAAACGGGCCACGGGGAGGAAGGCGTAGGCCCACAGGCCGTCTTTGCGCACGATGGTGCGGCGCTGACGCAAGTAGGTCTCGCCGCGCTTGAAGGTGGGCCACACTTCTGCCGCACCTGCCACCGCCACCACGAGGAACCATCCCAAATACTCAGGACGAAGCCAGGCCGCGACCAGTGCCAAGGCCGCCACCAGCAAGGGCAAGCCCCGCCGCACGGCCAGAAAAGGCCAGGGAGAATGGGCGGTGGCGGCTTCGCGGCGCATGCTACTTGGCGGCTCCGGCGAGGCCCACGAGCTTCTTCAGATCCTCATCGCTCCAGCGCACCCCGCCACCCACGTAGGCGGTGCGGAAATCCTTGTTGCCCACATCCTGCACACCTGCCTGCACATAGAGGCCTTTCCAGAACTGATAGCTGGAGGTGATGCGATAGCGCGGATTGGGCTTGTCGGGCCGCTTGCTGAAGTCGTAGGCGAGGCCGCCGAAGCGCAGGCGATCATCCAGGAAACGCAGCTCCGCTCCCGCGCCGCCCTTGCCGTCGATGAAGCCAGCGTGAACCACCAGGTGATCGCCCAGGCGCTTCATGAACTCCGCCGAAAGCGTCACCACCTGTTCTGAATTGATGGTGCGGGTCTTTTCGAGGGTGTTGGTGGGCAGGCCCGTGACGGGGTCGATCTGCGTGATGGTGCGCGTGTTCTCCGTGATCTTGCCATCGGGCGTGGAGTTCACGGCCAGGTAGTACCAGTAGTCCTTGCGGGGCGCCAGCTCGATGCCAAGGCCCACGGAGCTGTCGTTGCGGGAAGTCCAGCGGGCGGCGCCCATGTCCAGGCGCAGATCCATGGTGCGGAAGCCGCTGAGCATCTGGTTCACGTTGTCCACGGCCTCGTTGAGCTTCTTCACCGTGCTTTCGTCGTTGAGCAGCTTGCCGATGGTGCCTTCGCCCTTGTTCATCTTCTCGGTGATGGAGCGGATGTTCTCGGAGGTGGACTGGAAGCCCTGGGCCAGCTTGCGGACATCGGCCACCATGCCCTTCAGCTCGGGGCGGTTCTCGTCCACCATGCCGTTGAGGGTCTTGCCGAGGTCTTCGAACTGCTTGGCGATCTTGGGCAGGCGATCCCGCAGCTCGCTGCTGATGGATTCCACGTTGGCCATGGTGTTGTTGATGGCCGCGTGGTTCTCCTGGGCCATGGCGCGGAATTCGCCCGTGAGGCTGCGGATGTTGTCCACGATCTCGTCAAGCTTCTGGCGCCCCTTCTCCCCGCCGATGGACTGATTCAGGGCGTAGGTGATGCCCTTCACGTCGGTGCCGATGGCGCCCAGCGTTTCCATCAAGTTGTCGAGGCTGATGCCGGTCTTGCTGGGAATGGTGCTGCCCGTGGGCAGATCCGTCCCTCCCCCCGTGCCGGGGTCCAGCTCGATGTATTTTTCGCCCAGGATGCCGATGCTGCTGAGGGAGGCCACGGCCCCTTGGCGCACGGCGTAGCGGTTCTCCACGGAGAAGGTCACCACGGCGTGATGGCCTTCCAGCGAGATGTCCTTGACGCTGCCTACTTTCACGCCCGCGATGCGGATGTGGCCCTGCACGTTGAGACCGGCCACCTGGGCGAACTCCGTGCGGAAGGTGCGCTCGGTGGCGCGGCCCAGGAACTCCAGTTTTTCGGTACGGAGCGCCAGGAGCCCGAAGATCAACAGGGTTCCGATGAAGAAGGCACCGACTTTGGATTCGAGTTTCATGGCGGATCCCAGAAAAAGTCAGACGGATTGAAGCGGATCGAAGGTCGAGCGGCTCGTTTCGCGGGGCTCGCGGCGGGGCGGCGGGGGATCCTGCAGGAAGGGCCCGTCGGCATCGCCACGCAGGAACTGCTGCACCACGGGATGAGGATTCACCCGGAAGGCTTCCGGCGTCTCGCAGGCGATGCATTCGCCCCGGAAGATGAGCGCGATGCGATCGGCGATTTCGAAGGCGCTCTTGAGATCGTGCGTGACGGTGATGCTCGTGACGCCGAGTTCCAGCTTGAGGCCCAGGATGATGCGGCCGATGACATCCGTCATCACCGGATCGAGGCCCGTGGTGGGTTCGTCGAAGAGCAGGATCTTGGGTTTCAGGGCGATGGCGCGGGCAAAACCCACGCGGCGCTTCATGCCGCCCGAAAGCTCCGAGGGGCGCAGCTTGTTGCTGCCCTTGAGCCCTACCATTTCCAGACACTCGTCCACGCGGTTCAGGATTTCGCCCGGGGTCATGGAGGTGTGGCGCGTCAGCGCGAACCCCACGTTCTCCTCCACGGACATGGAATCGAACAGGGCCGCCATCTGGAAGCACATCCCGATCTTCTTTCGCGTTTCGAAAAGCTCTTCGCGCCCCAGCTGCTGAATGATCTTGCCGTCCACAGCCACATGGCCCGCATCGGGTGTGAGCAGGCCCATGATGTTGCGCAGCAGCACGGTCTTGCCCGTGCCCGACCCGCCCATCACCACGAGGCTTTCTCCTTCGTTCACTTGAAGGTTCACGTTGGACAGCACCACCTTGGGACCGAAGGCCTTGGAGAGGTTCACCACATCGATGACGGGGGCGGATTCCACAGAGGCCTCAGACGAGCAGGATCTTGGTGAGGAAGAAATCGGCGATGAGAATCCACAGGCTGCTCGTCACCACGCTGCTGGTGGGGGCGTTCCCCACGCCCTCGGCCCCGCCGAACGTCCGATAGCCGCGCCAGCATCCCACCAGGGCGATGATGACTCCGAAGACGAAGGCCTTGGTCATGGCGATGTAGAGATCGCGGATCGTGAGCAGCTTGTAGAAATCGTTGGCGTAGATCACGGAGCTTTGGCCTTCCACCGCCACCAGCAGGAAATGGCCGCCCCAGTAGCCCACGTAGATGCTGAGGCACACCAGCAGCGGCAGCGTGATGGCGGAAGCGAGCAGGCGTGGCACGAAGAGATACTGGATGGGATCCGTGGCCAGGCATTCCAGTGCGTCGATTTGTTCCGTTACCTGCATGGTGCCCAGTTCTGCGGCCATGGCGCTGCCCACGCGCCCTGCCATCATCAGGCCCGAGATCACCGGCGCCAGTTCGCGAATGATGGCCAGGCCATTCACCTGGGCCGCGAGGCCTTCCGCCTGGAACTGCTTGAAGCCGTAAACCAGCTGCACCGCGAACACCATGCTCACCGCCAGCGAGGTAAGCAGGATCACCGGAATGCTGTTGACACCCACCGCCAGGAACTGGCGCATGAGGTTGCGGCCATCGAAGGGACGCCGTGGAATGGCCGCCACGGCGCGGCCCGACACCACTGCAAAGTCCCCGGCCTTGTCGAGAAAGCCCAGAACCTGGATACCGATTTTTTCGAGCAGTGAATTCAGCATGGGGCTTTCAGCAAACATGCGCAAAGCACTAGTTTACCCATGAACCAAACCAAGGCGAACAGGGTTGAAAAGAGCAACACGAAGCCCATACGGGAAGAAAGAGCCTGGAACTGTGCAGGATGAGGGAGGGCCAGGCTCTGTTTGGGTGGAAGAACGCCACCCATCGCACCGCGAGGAGTAAATCCCGCGAGTGCCGTGACCCCTCTGGTCTTTCTAGCGCCGTTCCCGGAGGCGGGCGGCCAGGTGTTCGCGATTCACCTGGGGCGTGCGTGCCAAGGCCAGGGCATCGGCAGGTACGTCCTTGGTGAGGGTCGTGCCCGCCGCAGTCATGGCGCCGTCGCCGATGGCGAGAGGAGCCACGGCCTGGCAATCGGAACCAATGAACACATCCCGACCGATGAGGGTGCGATGCTTGCGGGCGCCATCGTAGTTGCAGGTGATGAAGCCGGCACCGATGTTGGTGCGCTCGCCGATCTCGCAATCCCCAAGGTAGGACAAGTGATTGGCTTTGGCGCCTGCCTTGAGATGGGCTTTCTTGGTCTCCACGAAATTGCCCAGATGAACGTCGTTTTCGAGGAGAGTGCCTTCTCGCAGATGCGCAAAGGGCCCCACCTTGGCGCCATCCCCGATCGCTGCGCTGGTTCCTACGCAGTAGGGGCGCACTTCCGCGCCGCACCCGATCTGGCAATCCCGGAACACGCAACCCTGGCCGAGGCGAGTGCCCGATCCGACGCGAACGCGGCCCTCCAGCCGCACATTGGGTTCGATCAACACGTCCTGCGCCAAGACGACCATGGGTCCGATGACGGTCCTTTCCGGGGCGAGCAGGGTCACGCCTTGGGCCATCCAGTGGGCGTTGATGCGCTTCTGCGCCAGACGCTGAAGCTCGGCCTGATCCAGTCTGGAATTCATGCCCATGAGTTCGCTGGCCTCACAAAGCTCGATCTGCACGGGAAGCTGCGCCGCCACGGCGGCCACGGCATCGGTGAGGTAGTACTCCTTTTGCGCATTGGCGTTGGTGAGGCCCGCCAGGGCGGGACGCAGCGCCTTCCAGGGCAGTGCATAAGCGCCGCCGTTCACCAGGCGGAGGGAGCGAATCTCCTCGGAAGCATCCTTCTGCTCCACGATGCCTTGCAGGGAACCATCGGTGCGTCGCAGCACGCGACCGTATCCCGTGGGATCGTTCAGCTCCATGGCTAGTAGGACCGCATTCTGGGCGGTCAGCCTGTCGATGCTTTCACGGCGAAGCAAGGGCACGTCGCCGCTGAGAATGACCACCCGCTCCGGCGAGAGGCGATCCAATTCGGGAATGGCCTGTTGCACCGCATGACCCGTGCCCAGAGGCGTTTCCTGATCCACGGTGGTGATGGGGCAGGGCAGCAGGCCCAGCTTTTCCCAGGCCTGAAGCGCTTCTTCCACCTGGGCCTTGCCATGATGCAGCACCAGCACGGCGGCGGAAACGCTGGATGGAAGCGCCCGCAGCACCCACAGCAGGGAGGCGTCGCCCAGCACGGGATGCAGCACTTTGGGCAGGGTGGATTTCATGCGGGTGCCCAGGCCTGCGGCCAGGATCACGGCGACGGTGGACATGGAACCTCCGAAGAACGGGATGCGAGACGAAGGGCGAGAGTGGCCGCTTCGAGGAAATTGGTGGGGTCGGCGATGCCTCGGCCCGCGATATCGAAAGCGGTGCCGTGATCGGGCGAACAGCGAACGAAGGGAAGCCCCAGCGTGAGGTTCACGGCCCTGGCCGGTTCCAGCACCTTCATGGGGATGAGGCCCTGATCGTGATAGAGCGCCACCACCACGTCGAATTCGCCTCGCAGGGCGCGCAGGAAGACCGTATCGGCGGGCACGGGGCCGAAGAAAGTGGCATCGCTTTGGGAAGCGGCCAGATTCAGGGCCTCGCGCAGATGGATTTCTTCATGGCCGAAAGCCCCTTCTTCCCCCGCGTGGGGATTGAGGGCGCAGAGGGCGATGCGAAGGTTGCGGCGTTCCCAAAGGCGGCCCCAGGCTTCGGCGGTGAACACCAAGGTCTCCGCCACGGCTGGGGCGTTCAGCTGTTCGATGACGGAGCGCAGGCTTTGATGAACAGTGTGCAACACCACGTTCAGTGTCGGGCTTGCGAAGGCCATGCGGGTGCGGGGGGCACCAGAAAGCTGCTGGAGGAATTCCGTGTGGCCGGGAATGTCGTAGCCTGCCAGGTGCGCGGCGGATTTTGCCAGCGGCAACGTGACCAGCGCATCGGCGCATCCTGCCATCACCCATTGCGCTCCGGCCCTCACGGCCTCCACAGCCGCACGACCCGACGCGGCTGACCCCTGTCCCAGCACCAGGGAATCCATGCGGAGGTCTGGCGTAGGGTCGGTCCAGGCCAAGTCGTGGCGGACGCTTTGCAGAACCGAGGAAGGGGTGGAAGCCAGCAACTGCAGTCCTGCTCGGGCACCGAAGATGTGCAGATCCGCCCAGGACTCCAGCGTAGGCAGAGCCTTGACCAGCAGCTCAGGGCCGATGCCGCAAGGGTCTCCCAGGGTGATGGCGAGGCGAGGACGACGCGTCATGCCCTAATCGTAAGGCGGAAGCTCTACGTCCGGCGCATCCGAATCCCCCTTCTTGCTGCTGCGGCTGCGACGGATGCGAGGTTCCTCATCCTGCTTGTAGATGTACTTGATGTTGTGCTTGGGGACCAGCAGGTTGGGTTCCTTGATCCGATTGATCTTGAGGCAATGCTTGTCGTACCACTCGATGACGCCGCGCAGCTTTTCGTCATTCTGCAGCACGATCACCATGGGCGTTTTCGATTGCATCTGCTTCAGGTAGTAGAAGCTCTCGGCGTTGGTCTGCTCAGGCGGAGCAATCTTGCGGCGGGGGCTTCCCGTGCCTTGAGGCACACTGGGATCCCCTTCCCGCGCACCTTCCAGGGGCAGGGTGGTGACAGAGGGCGAATCTGCAGGCGTGGGATTCTTGGGGCCACGCCCCATCCGATCCTTGATTTCCCCGAAATCGGGGCGAATGAGTTTACGGTTCATAACGGTTCCTGATGCAAGCATACCTCGTGTCGGGTGGGAAGCGAAGCTAGGTTTTGGTTTCCGGAGAGTCCACCACGGGCATTTTCAGACGGATGCGGGTGCCCAGACCCTTTTGACTCTCGGGGGCGATGTCCCAGCCCATGCGCTGCACCAGCTGGAAGACCAAGCTCATGCCTAATCCCGTGCCTTCCACGAACCCACTGGCGAAGGGCACGAAGAGGGTGCGCAATTGTTCGCTGCTCATGCCGCACCCGTTGTCTTCCACGTCGCAGATCAGATGCTCTCCTTGGCGCTGGAAGCGAACGCTGAGGCGTGGCTCTGGACTGCCCTTCAACGCTTTGCGCCCGTTGCTGAACAGGTTGCCGAAGACCTGGTGAACGCTCACGGCATCCCCATGCACCCACAGGGAGGGCGCGGGCTCCATGTCCAGCGTCAGTCCTTCGTTGCGGGCATCGATCTCGAAGCTGGCGCGAGCTTCCTCCAGGAGGGTCGGCAACCAGATAGGCTCCAGCGTCATGGGGCGGGGTTTGCTGAAATCCAGGAAGCCCGATACCAAGGCGCCCACCCGCTCCGATTCGCGGCGCAGAATGCCCAGCAGGCGTTCCATCATGGCTGGCGAAGGAGGCTTCTCTCCCAGGATCTGCACACAGCCCAGAATGGAAGCCAAGGGGTTGCGGAGTTCATGGGCCAGCTCCGCCGATAGTTCGCCCACTGCGGCCAGCCGTTCGCTGAGACGCGTGCGATCCTCCAAGGCCTTGATTTCGGTCAGATCCTTGAAGAGCAGCAGATGCCCCGTTTGATGGCCCTGGCGGTCCAGCAACGGCGCCAGATGGCCGCCGATCAAGTGGGGCTGGCCTTCGGTGACGAAGCTCAACTCGAAGCGCTTCTCTCCCTCTTGCCGATAGGGGGACATGAGATCCAGCCCTTCCAGATGATCCAACTGGGTGCCGGGCGTCAGAGGCCGGTTGAGAATGTGGCTGGCCGCAGGATTGGCACTGGTGATTCGTCCCTTCAGGTCCGTGGTGATGATGCCGGAGAACATCGACTCGAACACCTGCTGGTAGAGGCTGCTCAGCACATCGACGGTGGCTTCGGACTGGGAGAGGTCTTCCCGCAGCGTCTCCAGGTGCTTTCGGATCAGCACCACCACCAGGGTCGCCGCCGCGATCTGCAGCATCGCGAAGCCGAGAATGAAGGCGACCTCGGAGAACCCCATCCCCCGTTCCGAGGTGGAGTGACCGAAAATGGGCAATTGGCCCAGATGGAACAGCAGCACCGTGACGATGTGAGCCAGGGCGGAAAGGGCACCCACGCCCACGATTTCCGGGATGCTCAGGTAGAAGGCCGAGGCCAGCACCGGAAAGATGTAGAGGGTCGAGAAGCGCTCCTGGTCCACGCCCTGGAACGCCACGATGAAAGCGATGAGCAGAATGGCCAGCAGGAGATTGGCGCGGATCCAACCGTGGGAAGGAATGGCGAAGGCTCGTCCCGTGCGCTTGAGGGAGTGCCCGGCCTCCCAAAGGCTCTCCAGGAAGAATCCCGTGAGCCCCAGCAGATACCAACCTTCGCCGGACAGCGGCTTGAGCGGATCTGCGGGCAGCGCAGCGTGCAGTACCACCAGCCCGAAGGAGGCCATGAAACGAAAGGCCAGCGGAAGGAACGGGGCCCCGGAAACCTGGATGGTTCTGGAAAGGGCAGACGGGGAAGGCATGGCTCCAGGATGCATCAAGACGCTGAGAGCACCAGCATGGAATTCGGGCTTGACGCCAGCCCAGGCAGTGGTAGGATCAAGTCTCCACGCGGGTGTAACTCAGTGGTAGAGTGCAACCTTGCCAAGGTTGAAGTCGTGAGTTCAAATCTCATCACCCGCTCCAGCATCCTACGAGCCGCAGCTGCGGCTCGTGGTATATATGGAGAGTTCGGCGCCGTAGCCAAGTGGTAAGGCCGCAGACTGCAAATCTGCCATTCATCGGTTCGATTCCGATCGGCGCCTCCAGCACCTTTTTTTGATCCTCTGTCACCAGGAAGGCCCTCCGTGTGGAGGGCCTTCCTGCGTTTTGTTTCGGGTGATCGCCTTCCGCTTGGCGTGAAGACTGAATGAGCGCTTCGGTTTCAGGCGATATGGCGTCGGAATTGAAAGAGGGACACCGTCAACGTGAAGGCCGCGATGACGAGCATGGGCCAAAGGAAAGGCCAGGCCTCCGCAAAGCCGAACCCCTTGAGGAATAGTCCCTTGGACAAGGGTACGAAATAGCTCAGGGGATTCATTCGCGCGATCCACTGGAACACGAGAGGCATGTTCTCGATGGGCGAGACGAAGCCCGACAGGATGACGGCGGGCGACATGAAGGCGAACACGCCCAGGAAGGCCTGCTGCTGATTGCTGGAGAGGGAGGAAATGAAGAGGCCGATGCCCGCCAGGGCCAGCCCGTAGCAGATCACAGCGGTCAAGAGGGCCAGGATCGATCCGGTCATGGGCAACCGGTATCCGAACAGGGCCACAAGGATGATGATTCCCGCTTGTCCCAGGGCCACCAGCACGCCGGGAATGGCCTTGCCCACCATGATGTAGCCCGGCGTCAAGGGCGATACCAGCAGCTGATCGAAGGTACCTTCTTCCCGTTCCCGCGCTACCGAGAGGGCCGTCACCGTCAGGCAGCCGATGGTGGTGATGATCCCCACGAGGCTTGGAACGATATGCCACTTGAAGTCGAGGTTCGGATTGTAGAGGTGTCGGATGCTCACGGTGGAGGTGGGGCGCACGCCGCGCCCGGCCCGTGCGGCCTGCAGGATCTGCGAAACGTAGCCTGAGGCGATCTGGCCGCTGTTGGAACGGCGCCCGTCCACCAGAATCTGCACCGATGCGGGCCGTCCCGTCTGCAGGTTCCTGGAGAGATCCGCAGGCAGTCTCAGCGCCAGGAGGGCCTGCTGGCTGTCGATGCTGTCCTGCAGTGCGGCATCGCTGTGGACCGCCAGGATCTTTCCGAAGGCTGGGGTCTGGCTGAGGCGCTGGAGGATCTCGACGGAAGCGAGACCTTCATCCTGGTTGTAGATGGCCACGGTGCTGTTCTTCACTTCCAGCGTGGCCGCCTGGGGGAAAACAAGGATCTGGAGCAGCACGGGCACCATCAGCATGAGCCGCGCCTTCTTATCGCCGATGGTGACCTGAAGTTCCTTGATGATGAGTCGGATCAGTCGCTTGAACATGGCTTCAATCCAAGGTTCGTCGTGTTTTCAGGGCGGCCAGACCGATCCAGAAGGCCGTCAGCAGCGTGAGCCAGAGGAGGGCATAGCCCTGGATCGACGCGAGGTTGCCGACCTGGAACAGCGTCTGGAGCGAGCTGGAGAGGTAGCGTGCTGAAACCACCCGAGTGACGATGCGGATCGGCGCGGGCATGCTCGAAATTTCGAACACGAAGCCCGACAGCATCAAAGCTGGGAGAAAGCCCGCCGTGAGGGCCGCCAGCGCCGCATTGAACTGGCTCCGCGTGGCGGTAGATAGGAACAGGCCCAGTCCCAGGGCGCTTCCCAGAAACAGCGTGGAGATTCCGAACAGCACGAGGAGGGAGCCTCGGAAGGGCATGCCCATCAGGAAGACCGCCACGATCATGCAGACCACCATGGCCACCATGCCCAGCACGTAGTAGGGAATGATCTTCGACACCAGGAGTTCGCTGCGGGTGACGGGCGTGGCGAGCAAGGCTTCCATGGTGCCCCGTTCCCATTCCCGTGCCACCACCATCGAGGTCAAGAGCGCACCGATGATGGTCATCACCACGGCGATGGAGCCCGGCACCAGGAAGTTGCGGCTGATGCTGGAAGGATTGAACCAGGATCGTGTTCGCACCTCCAATCCCGGCGGCTGGGGGCGGCCCTGGTCCCGGCTCAGGCCCTGCTGCCAGGATTCCCAGGCGCCCTGGACATAGGCTCCCACGAAGGCGGCGGTATTGGGCTCGGAGCCGTCCGTCAGCACCTGCACCACCGCTTCAGAGCTGCCTTCGGCCAGTCGCTTGCTGAAATGGCTCGGAATGATGATCACGCCTCGCAGCCGGCCTTCCGACAGGTCGGTCACAAGGTTTTCCCGGGAAGTGCCCGGATGAATTTGGAAGGCCCTGGAGCCCCTCAGGGTCTGTTCGAAGCGCACGGCGGCCGGCCCTGGGTCTTCGCGCAGCAATCCGATGCGCAGGTGTTCCGCGTCCAGGTTGATGGCATACCCCATCACGAACAGGAAGACCACGGGAAGGATGAAGGCCATCAGGATGCTGCTGGGATCTCGGACGATCTGGTAGAACTCCTTGCGACAGAGCGCCACCAGGCGTCGAAGGGGCGGGGTGAGCCTCATGGATTCACCTCCGATTCCTGCTGCAGATCGGCGCGGAGCACCAGCTCGATGAAGGCTTCCTCCATGGTTGGGGAAGGGCATTGGGGCGTAGCGGCCGCCGCCTTGAGCTCGTCGGGAGTGCCGATGGCGATGCGCTTACCCCGGTAGATGAGCGCGATGCGGTCGCAGTATTCGGCTTCATCCATGAAATGAGTCGTCACCATGATGGTCACGCCCTTTTCGGCCAGGCCGTTGATGTGGGTCCAGAACTCGCGCCGCGTGAGGGGATCCACGCCGGACGTGGGTTCATCCAGGAAAAGGATCTGCGGTTCGTGCATGACCGCGCAGGCCAGGGCCAGGCGCTGCTTGAAGCCCAGAGCGAGGTCCACGGTCTTGGATCGGAGGTAAGGGCCGAGGGCGAAAGCCTCCACCATCTCGCGGATCTTCTCCCGTTGTCGAGCGCCGTCGAGCCCGTAGATCCCGGAAAAAAAGACCAGGTTCTGCTCCACGGTCATGCCGAGATACAGGGAGAATTTCTGAGCCATGTAGCCGAGACGCTGACGAGCCTCGGAAGGGCTGTGCTTGAGATCGAGGCCCATCACCAGGGCTTGTCCCGAGGTGGGCTTGAGCAGGCCGCACTTCATCTTGAAGGTGGTGGACTTTCCGGCTCCGTTAGGTCCCAACAGCCCGAAAACCTCGCCTTTGGTGACCTTGAAACTCACATCGTCGGTGGCGGTGAAGTCGCCGAAGCGCTTGGTGAGATGCCTCGCCTCAAGAACCGCATGAGGGTCTGCGGAGGGGGGAAGTTCCACGAAGGGTGTCACCGCTGCCAATGCGGAATCTCCGCGAAGGATTCCGCCCAGGCGGCTGATGAAGGCGTCCTCCAGGCGCGGTTCCACTTCCGCGAGCACTGCTTCGGGGCCGGCCTCCAGGGCACTCAAATCCGGCAGGCTTCCGGCGTCGCGCAGCACCAGCCGAACGTTGGCGCCCTGGATGGTGGCATCCATGACCTT
>JAJTBC010000281.1 GCA_021287085.1 Bacillota bacterium
GGACATGGGCCCGGCCCTGAGATGGCTGCGCCAACTGGGTCAGCCCCCCTATGGTCACGCCACGCCCGATGGCTATTCCCTGGAATCCCGCGACTGGTCGGGTTCCGGGCAACTGACCCAGCGCTTCGAAGTGGCCCAGGCCCTGGCCCGCTTTCAGGTTCCACCCCCTACCCTCGTGACCACTGCCGTAGAACCTTTGCTTTCTCCCGCTACCCGCCAGACCCTCGCCCAGGCGAATACGCCCAAAGAACGGGCCGCTCTCGTGTTGGCCAGCCCTGAGTTCATGACCCATTGAATGAAAAACGCACGCTTCTTTTGTGACGGGGGTTCCCATGAAACGACGCGATCTGCTTTTGGGGTTGGGAGCCGGGTGTCTGGCGCTGAAAGGCATTCAGTTGCGGGCCGCCCCGGCTTCGGATACGCGGTTTTTGCTGGTCTTTCTGCGAGGAGCCTACGATTGCGCCCAGACCTTGGTGCCCTACGCCAGTGCCGATTATCGGGAGGCTCGGCCTACGCTGGCTTTACCTCCCCCGCGACCCGGCGATCCTGCGGCAACGCTGGCGCTGGATGGCAACTGGGGCCTGAATCCGGTTCTGAAGGAAAGCCTGATGCCCCTGTGGGACAAGAAGCAACTGGCCTTCATTCCCTTTTTCGGCACGGCGGACGCCTCCCGCAGCCACTTTGAAACCCAGGCCCGCATGGAAATGGGCGAGGCTCCCGTCGGTCAGCGCAGCGGCTTTTTGAATCGACTGGTGCAGGCCGTGGGCGATGCGCGTCCCGTGGCCTTCAGCGTTCAGCCGCCTTTGATCCTTCAAGGGTCTCGGCCCGTGCCCAATCTATCCCTCAAGCGCGCGGGGCCGAGCCGTATTGCGCCTCGCCAGGCGGAGTTGCTGAACCAGCTCTATCGGGGTCAGGCTTTGGAAACCCAGGTGAGGGAAGGGCTTCAGGCTCAAAAGGAGATGACCGAGGAAGCCCGGCAGAACATCGATCAGAACGCCCCTGGCTCCAGCGGTTTCGAGCAGGAGGCTCGAAAAGTGGCGCGGCTCATGAATCAACGCTACACCATGGGCTTTCTGGATATCGGCGGCTGGGATACCCATATCAACCAAGCCCAGCGACTGGATCTCGCGCTGAAGAGCCTGGGCAGCGGCCTTGCAGCCTTTGCCCAGGAGATGGGCTCCGCCTGGGATCGCACCATGGTGGTGGTGCTTTCAGAATTCGGCCGAACCTTCCTGGAAAACGGCAACGGCGGCACCGATCACGGCCATGGCAGCACCGCCTGGGTGCTGGGCGGCGCCCTCCGAGGCGGTCGCATTCTGGGCGAACAGGTGCCCGTGGATCGCGGCCATCTTTTCCAGGATCGCGATTTTCCCGTGCTGAACGAATACCGCGCCGTCCTG
This sequence comes from Bacillota bacterium, assembly GCA_021287085.1. Lineage (GTDB taxonomy): Bacteria > Acidobacteriota > Holophagae > Holophagales > Holophagaceae > JAYREN01. The sequence goes on from JAJTBC010000281.1 coordinate 1,401, forward strand.
GGAGGCCTTTTCAAGGGGCTGTACGGCCTCACGAGCACCCAACTGGCGCAGGTTTTCCCAGGAGGAAAGATTACAGATCTGGGGTTGGTTTAAGACCCCATTTCTCTTCTTCTGGCCTCCGTATTCCTCTCAGAACTGGAATCCCGCCGACACGAGGAGGCTCTTGAGCTGGGTTTCCCGCTCGAGAGGCGTGCGGGGTTGGCCGAGGATGCGCTTCACGTCGGCGGCATATTCGAGCTTGATGGGGATGCCCAGCTTGAAGATCAGCCCCAGGCCCAGCGCAGTGCGGAAGGGCGGAAACCCGGCCGCCTGACTGCGTTTGAGGCCTTGATACACCTGGCCGGAATCCACGAACACTTCGCCCCACAGCACGGGCCACCAGGTGGGGAAGCGGTACTCGAGATTCACCAAGGCGAGACCCTGTCCACCCAAAGAAATGATCTGGTACAGGGGGTTGCCGTGGGCATCCAGAAGGGGCGGAAAACTCGGAGGACCGCCGCGCAACGGCACGGCACCCATGGGCCCCAGGGAATCCGGCTCCACGCCGCGATGGGTGCCGGGGCCCCCTGCGAAGAACCGCTCCGAGAGAGGTAGTTCCTCCGCAGTGCTGGCCGTAGGGCGGGCCACGCCCACCCGCAGCCCCAGGCTCACGATGCCATTGGAGCCTCGTGTGCCGAAGGCCCAGTTCCATTGATGGCGCAGATCCAACTTGATGAAGCTGCTGTTGGGGCTGGTGCCGAAGAACTGGTTGGCGAATTCGAAGCGCACCACGCCGTAGGTGCCGGTGGTGGGATCGAGGCGGTTGTCGCGGTTATCGCGAATCATCTGGAAGTACGGCGCCGAGATGATGCTGCGACCCGGAATGCGCGCCATCAGCGCCAGGTCGTTGGTTTGGATGTTGGAACCCGGCGCAGCGCTCACTTCGGCCCGTTCAAAGCGGTAACCCGCCTGGAACATTAGGCCGCTGGGCGTGGTCCAATCGAGCCCCCCCAGCAGGCGACGACGGCGAATCTGATAGGCGGAACGCCGTTCTTCGAGGTAGGCCACTTCCGAATTGAGCTGGGTCTGCTCCGGCAACCAGCGTCTGGCCCAGGAGGGCGAGAACCACGGATCCTGGTAGCCGATGCGGTACATGTCCACGGAGCGGGTGAAGTCGCCGGTGGGGAACCATTTGCGAAGGGTGGGATTGTCCAGGGTCGCATCGCCTGCTCGAAAGCCGAAATCCAGGCTACGACCCATGCCGCCCACGTTCAGGCGCTGCACGCCAACATCGAAGTGATAGCCCTGGGTCTTGTCATAGCCGAAGCCTGAGCTGAAGATCCACTTGGAGCGCTCCCCCACCTTCAGCAGCAGATCGCCCTCCTTCCACGGTTCATTTCCGGGCTGGGTTTCCACCAGGCTCGAAAGCTCCACTTGTTCCAGACCGCCGAGGCCGCCCACTTGCACTTGGGCCGTGGCCAGTCGATCCGAGGAGAGCGGTGTGCCCGGTTCCATCTGCGCTCGTCGCAGAATGGCCCGGGCGGCGGTTTCGTCGCTACCGCGCACCACCATGCGGCGCACCCGGCTCAAGGCCTGGGGCGGCACGTCAACCACCACCAAGGAGCCTTCACTGCCCTGAGTGATCGTGAGCTTGTGCGCAGGTTTCTGGGAGCCTAGAACGCTCAGGCGCTGGCGCAGCGTGTTGATCATTTGCGCCAGATCCGCCCGCTGCAAAGGCAGCGAGTGCTCCAGGGTCAGCACGAAGCGGCGCACGGTGGGCTGAGGGCCGGTCACTTCCTCGATGCGACCCACCATTCCATCCAATGCAGCTCGATCGCTGCGGTAGCGTCGCCGCCCTGGCGCTTCGGCCACGCCTTTCACGGGGCGATCCGTGAAGAGCGCGGTGAGCGACTCCGCCAAGTACCAACCGTCGAAGCCGGGATCGGCAGGTAGATCCAGGCGAGCGGATTCCACGCGGCGCACATTGCCTTCCCGCATCTGGAGCACCAGCTTGCCTTTGTTCCCATCCACCTGGAAAGGCATGCGGCGCAGGCTCACGTCGGCGTAGCCTCGGCTGCGATACAGATTCTTGACGCGCTCCTCGGTGGCGTTGATGAGGTCCGTGGTCCACCAGGTACGCCAGGGCCAAAACCAGGAGGAAGGCAGAGCCGCCGCCTTTTCCAGTTCGCGGGAATCAATCTCGGTGTTGCGCTGGAAGTTCACGCCGTTGACGGCCAGTCGCTGGCCCGCCGAAAGCACGTAGATGATGCGGATCTCCTGGGGCGCCTCGGCAGAACCTCGCAGCACCTCGGTGCGATGGGTCACTTCCGCATCCAGATAGCCCTTCCCCCGTAAAAAACGCACGAGGGCACGGGAGCCCGCATCCAGCAGTTCCGGGCTGTAGCGCTCGGAACGGGCCAGGGGCACCAGCTCCTTCAAGTTCTTCCAGCCCAGACCCTGCCCTTCGGCCCGAAGCTGCACCACCGGACCGGGGCGGGCTGTCAGCGTCAGGGTTCCGTCCGCCGCGAAGGTCACCTCCGCCTGCCCCTGGTAGCGCTTGTCCTTGAGGAAGCGTTGCCGCACGCGCACCGTGGCTTCGTGGCGATAGCTTTCGGTGCACAGGGTTTTCCCAGGTTGGGCTCGTAACAACCTAAGCAGCCGTTCGGAGCCGTACTCGCCGCCATCGCCCTTGAAGACCACCCGCCGCACCAGATCCGGCTCCCCGGGCACCAGCTCGAACACCACTCGAAGGCCGTCGTCCCCTCGTCGGGCTTTCACCTGGGCCCTGGGATAGCCCGATTCCCGCAATCGCCTTTCGGCATCGGAGCGGAACTGCTCCAGGCGAAGGTCTCCCATGCGCATGCCCTTGCGCAATCCCGGCAGCAGCTCGATGCGCAAGGGCACGGGCAGCGTGCCTTCCAGGCTCCATTGCCGCAATTCGGGCCAGGGCGTCAGCTCCAGTCGAATCACGGTCTGGCCATCTTCCATGGTCAGACGGCCTTTTACCTCCCGAAACCGATCCGTCAGACGCACGGCCTTCAAGCCCAGCGCCAGATCCGCTTCGGTGAAGGTCATGCCTGGGCGCAGGCCCAGGGCGGCCAGGGCGAAGAGGCGATCATCCTCGTCTCCGCCCTGCCACACCACTTTGGGCAAGCGCCCATCCTCGGCCCTGGCGACTGACCCGGCGGCCGCCAGAACCGCCACCGCTCCAAACCATGCCACAGGACGCAAAGGAGCGGCGCAGGAGATCAGAACGCGGCCAGCGCCTCGGCCTCGGTGTCTTTCACATCAAAAACCGAGTGCAGGCTCGTCATCTTGATGAGGCCGAAAATGCGGGCGTTGAGGCCGCAGATCTTGAGCTCACCCTGGCGGTTCTTGATGGAGGTGTAGCAGCCGACCAGCTCGCCCACACCCGAGGAATCCAGGTAGCTGACCTTTTCGAAATTGATGATGAGCTTGCGGGCGCCCTTTTCCAACGCCGTGCGAACAGCCTCACCCAGTTCCTGATCGCCATCTCCCAGAGTGATCTTGCCTTCAGGATAAATGAGGGTGATGTCCTGATGATTGCGAACGGTGATATTCATGCGTTACCTCGCTGTGAACGGGCAGTTTACCAATAGTTTTCCCTTCTTGAACACCCAATCCGCCCCGAGGGCGCCGAAACTCCCGGCATGGAGTCTGCATCAACCCTCTTCATGGATGGCCGCCTAGGCCGATTTTGCAGGGTTTCTTCATGTTCGATCTCGTTTCCAGCAACCCCATGATCCAGGCCATGGATCGCAGCATGAGCCTCGCCAATCAGCGGTTGGGGCTCATCGCAGGCAACATGGCGAACCTCGACACCCCCGGCTATCGCGCCCAGGATTTCAATTTCCAGGCAGCCCTGAAGGATGAACTGAATCGGTTGGATGGGAACAATATGCCCACCCACACCCTCGCCCAAACTCACCCCAGGCATTTTCCGATCCGCATGGAAAGCCCCCGTCCGGCTGCGACCACCGCTTCCCATCCTGCCTATGAACGCAACGACGGCAACGATGTGAGCCTGGATCGGGAAGCCGCCGCGCTGAGCCGCACCCAGCTCACCTATCAGTTGAGCGCCAGCTTTGCCCAGCAGGAACTGCGCAAGATCTACCAAGTGATCCGTGACGGGAGATCCTCATGAGCTTCGACCGCATCAACGACATCGCCGCCTCGGGCATGGCTGCCCAGCGCCTGCGGGTGCAGCTCATCGCCGCCAATATCGCCAACTCCGAGACCACCCGCACCGCCGATGGCGGTCCTTTTCGCAAGCAGGAAGCGGTTTTCCGGGTCCGCCCCATGGGGCAGGATGCCAATGGACAGCCGTTCGTGGGCGTTCAGGTGGCCCAGGTTCGCCCCTCCAACGACCCTTTCCTCAGCAAGTTCGATCCCGGCCACCCCGATGCCGATGCCGAAGGCATGGTGAAGTACCCCAACATCGACCCCGTGGAGGAGATGGTGAACCTCACGGAGGCGAGCCGCGCCTTCGAAGCCAACGTGGCGGTGGTGCGGGCCACCCGTGCCATGACGCTTTCGGCCCAGGATTTGCTCCGAGTCAATTGACAGTCGGTGACGGAAACCTGACTTTCCCGCGCTACCCTGAACACCTCTGATCCCTGGATTGCCCCATGAACCCCCTCGATCTCCAACACATTCCCAGCATCTCGCCCGTGGGCGACCTGGGGAAAAGCCTCCCCAAAGGCGCCGGTACCACGGAGGAAGGGGCCACCTTCAGCGATCTGCTCAAGCAGGCCATGCAGGAAGTGGAAGGCGCCGGACAGGTGGCCCAACAAGCGGCACGGAACTTGATGACAGGCGAAGCGACTGACATGCATTCGGCGATTCTGGCGGTCCAGAAAGCTGATGTCAGTTTCCAGATGATGATGGCTGTGCGATCGAAATTGATCGATGCCTACCGGGAAGTCATGCGCATGCAGATGTAGCACGACCTGACCCACGGGCGGCGGCCATCGAAAGGATTCCATGGCCGGAGAAAACAGCCTCACTTCGCAGTTGCAGCGCACCTTCCAAGGCATGTCCGCCACCCAGAAGGCCATGGTGGGGGCCATCACCTTGGTGGCGCTCCTCGCCCTGGCGGGCCTGGGCTTGTGGTTCAGCCAGGAAAACATGGGCACGCTCTTCAGCAACCTACCCCCTACCGATGCCAACCGCATCGTGGAAGACCTGAAGAAGCAGAACATCAAGTACACCCTCAGCCAGGATCAGCGCACCATCCAGGTGCCCCAGAGCCGAGTCGGGGAACTGCGCCTGAAGTTCGCGGGCGACGGCCTGCCCAAAGGGGAAGGCATCGGCTTCGAGAAGCTCGAAAGCCCGAGCCTCACCACCACCGACTTCACCCAGAAGGTCATGTACCGGCGCGCCATGGAAAGCGAGCTGGCTCGCACCCTCAAGGGGGGCCTCAACGCCCTCATCACCGATGCCACGGTACACATTTCTCCGGCCAACGATAGTCCCTTCGTGACCGAGAAAGAGGATGCCAAGGCTTCGGTGCTGCTGCGCCTGCGGGGCTCCAGGATGCTTCCCGAGGAGAACACCCAAGCCATCGTCAATCTGCTGGCGGCCTCCGTGGAAGGTCTCAAGCCTGAAAATGTGGTGGTCATCGACCAGAACAGCCGCATCCTGAGCCGGGGCGGCCGCGATCCCATGGTGGGCGCCACCGACGCCCAGAAAAAAGCCCAGCGCGAAGTGGAAGACCATCTCGTGCAAAAGGTCATGGAACTGCTGGAGCCCGTGGTGGGTCTTGGCAAGGTGCGGGCCACGGCCAACGTGGAACTGGATTTCGACAAGGTGAAGATCAGCGAGGAGCGTTTCGATCCGCAAAGCCAGGTGGAGCGCTCCGTTCAGCAGAAGGAAGAAAAGACCACCAAGCGCGATGCGGGCGGCGGCGTTCCGGGCACCGCTTCCAACGTGGCTCCGGCCACGGGTGGCGCGGCAGGCGGCGGAGTGCTGGAAAACACCGAAAAGAAGGATGTCACCACCAACTACGAGATCAGCAAGACGCTGCAAAGCACGGAGAAGGCCCCCGGCAGCGTGAAGCGCCTTTCCCTGGCGGTGATCGTGGATCACGGAGTGGTGTGGGAAAAGACTCCCAAGGGCGAGCCCATCGAAAAGGTGGTGGCGAGAAGCCCCGAAGAACTGAAGAAGATCCACGACCAGGTGGCCGCAGGCGTGGGCCTTCAGCCCAAGCGCGGCGACGAGCTCACCGTGGAGAACCTGGCCTTCGCTTCCCTCATCAATCCCAAGGAAGAAGCCGCCGCTCAGCGCCAGCGCTGGATCGATCTGGGCTGGGACTGGGCGCCCCGATTGGGCTATCTGATCCTCGGCCTGGTGGTCTTCTTCTTCCTGGTGCTGCCCATGCTGAAGAAGCTGTCCGCCGCCATCAATCGCCCTTCCCCGCTGCGGGTGCAAGGGGATCAGGAGGAGGGCGCCGCTCCGGCGCGACGCACCAACCACCTCAAGACCCTGGCGGAAATGGAATCCGAGATCGAGGCCGAATTGAACGCGGAAAGCGTCGCGGGGGCGCCTGAAGCGCAACGCCGCCAGATGATCAAGAAGCGCATTCAGGAAAGCGCCAGCCAGGATCCCGAGACCATGGCCTCCCTGGTGCGCTCCTGGATGCTCGAGGATGGGAGGTAGGCCGTGGGGAAGCTGAACGGAACCCAGAAGGCCGCCGTGCTCATGCTCGCCCTGGGCGACGATGTGGCCTCCACCATCTTCAAGTACCTGGAAGAGGATGAAATCCAGTCCGTCTCCAGGGAAATCGCCCTCACCCGCCACGTGCAACCCGATGTCATGGACGAGGTGATCGAAGAGTTCCACACCATGTCCTTGGCCAAGTCCTACATCACCCAGGGCGGCATCGACTACGCGAAGAAGCTGCTCATCAAATCCGTGGGGCCTGAATCCGCGCGCAAGATCATCGACCGGCTCACCAAGGCCCTCGAATCATCGGCAGGCTTCTCCAGCATCGAGCGGGCCAACCCTCAGCAGCTTTCCAAGTTCATCCAGAGCGAGCATCCTCAGACCATCGCGCTGATCCTCGCACACCTCAACGCCACCCAGGCCGGAGAACTCATTGCGAGCCTTCCCGAAGGCCTGCGGGCCGACGTGGCCATGCGCATGGCCAACCTTCAGGAAATCAGCCCTGAAGTGGTGCGGCGCATCAGCCTGATCCTTGAACAAAAGCTCGAATCCCTGGGCAGTTTCGCCACCGAGGCCTACGGCGGCGTTCGCGCCGTGGCCGAACTGTTCAATCGCATGGATCGCACCTCCGGCCGCGTGGTGCTGGAGAAGATCGAGAACGAGAATCCGCAGCTGGCCGCCAGCATCCGGGATCTCATGTTCGTCTTCGACGACATTCTCCTCATCGACGACGCGGGCATTTCCGAAATTCTCAAGCGCGCCGACAAGAAGATCCTCACCGTGGCCCTGAAGGGCACCAGCGAAGAACTGCGCAATCAATTCTTCCGCAGCATGTCCGCCCGAGGCGTGGAGATGATGAAGGAAGAAATGGAGTTCATGGGGCCCATCAAGATCAAGGAAGTGGAAAAGGCCCAGCACGAGATCGTGGAGATCGTGCGCCAGCTGGAAGAGGAAGGCATCATCAGCATCGGTGGCGGTGGAGGCGAGGACTATGTGTCCTGATCCGCGCCGCATCATTCCGGCCCATGGCGTCGATCCCGACCGCATGGGCGCCTTCCCCTACTTCGAGGCCATCTTCACGCCCCCCTTGGCCATCGTGGACGAGGATGACGACGAACGGCCCATCGCCGAAGGTCTCAGCACTCCCGCCGAAGATGCCGAGCGGCTCATTTCCGTGGATCAGATCATCCACGAAAAGCTCCAGATGGCCGAACAGCAGGCCCAAGGCATCGCCCAGCACGCCTTCGAGGAAGGCTTCGCCGCCGGGGAAACCGAGGGACGAGCCTTCGGAGAAAGCCAGTACAAGGCCTACCTCCAAAGGCTGGAAGGCCATCTCGGCGAGCTTTCGGATCTGAGCGCCCGCTTCGCCCACGCCATCGAAGAAGAAGCCCTGGCCTTGGCCCTGGCTGTGGGGGAATACCTGGCGGCCCAGCAGATCGAGCACGCTTCGGAAGCCATGCGCCCCCTGGTGGAGCGCATTCTGGAAAACTCCCCCTTCCCGACGACCGGGGTCATGGATGTTTTTCTGAACCCTAAGGACCTCGAACAATTGAAGACGGAAGGCACGGATTATCCCGGCTTGCGCCTCCTGGAGGATGAAAACCTCAGCCGCGGCAGCCTGCGCGCCGTGGCGGCGGAAGGCGTGCTGGAAGCCACCTTGGAGCGGCGCCGGGATCGGCTCATGGAAGCCATTCAACGGCGACGGGAAGAGGAGCGGGCCTGATGGATTTCGCCGCCCTGGGTCAGCAGATCCGCAAGCTGCCCCCAGGAGACGTGCTGGGACGCGTCTCCAAGGTGGTGGGACTCATCGTGGAATCCCGCGGCCCCGAAGGCAGCGTGGGCGAGCAGATGCGCATCCACCTCACCCCTGAACGCAGCATCGCCGCCGAAGTGGTGGGTTTCAACGGAGAGCAGGTGCTGCTCATGCCCATCGAGAACACCGAGGGCATCCGCCCTGGCCTGTTGGTGGAGGCCACGGGCCACCTGCCTGAAATCCCCGTTTCTGAAGCGATGCTGGGCCGGGTCATCGATCCCCTGGGGAGGCCCCTCGACGGCGGGCCACCCATCGAGCCGGAGGCTCATCTGCCCATTCACGCCCAACCGCCCAATCCCATGCAGCGGCGGCGCATTCGCGAGGTACTGGCCACGGGCGTGCGTTCCATCGATGGACTGCTGACCTTGGGCAAAGGGCAGCGCGTGGGCATCTTCGCGGGTTCCGGCGTGGGCAAATCCACCCTCATGGGCATGGTGGCCCGCAACACCTCCGCACAGGTCAACGTTATCGCCCTGGTGGGCGAACGAGGCCGCGAGCTTCGAGAATTTTTGGAAAACGATCTGGGCGAAGAAGGCCTCAAGCGCAGCGTGGTGGTGGTGGCGACCTCGGACCAGACGCCCCTGCTCCGCATCCGCTGCGCCCTGGCTGCAACCGCGGTGGCCGAGTACTTCATGGGACGGGGCCGGGACGTGCTGATGATGATGGACAGCGTGACGCGCTTCGCCATGGCCCAACGGGAAGTGGGCCTCAGCGTGGGCGAGCCGCCCAGCTCCAGAGGCTACACCCCCAGTGTCTTCGCGCTGCTGCCGCGGCTCATGGAGCGAGCGGGCACCTTCGAAGGCATGGGCTCCATCACGGGCCTCTACACCGTGCTGGTGGAAGGCGACGACATGAACGAACCCATCGCCGATACCGTGCGCGGCATCCTCGACGGCCACATCGTGCTTTCGCGCCGCCTCGCCACCAAGAACCATTTCCCCGCCATCGACGTGCTGGCCAGCATTTCCCGCCTCTTCTCCACCTTGGCCCTGCCCGAACAGAAGCAGTTGGTGTCGCGGCTCCGGGATCTCATGGCCACGTACGGCGAGGCCGAAGACCTCATCCAGATCGGCGCCTACGTGCGCGGTTCCAGCCCCAGCATCGACCAGGCCATCCATTTCCAGCCCGCCATCCAATCGTTCCTGCGTCAGGCCGTGGCCGAAGAATCCAGCCATCGCCAGACTCTGCTCGCCATGGGCGCCATTTTCGGCGTGGATCTCGCGCCCTTCCTCAAGGAGGCGTAGCCCATGGCCAAGCGCTTCCATTTCCGCCTGGATCCCCTGCTCAAGCTCCGCAAGAAGCAGGAGGAAGAAGCCCAGCGCGCGTTGGCGCGAGCCATCGAGGCCCGCCAGGCGCAGGAAGCCAAGCTGCACGCCCTAGAGGAAGAACATATCCGCACGCTGGAATACCGCCGCCAAAGCCCTGGCGCGGAGATCGATCTGTCCTTCTGGGCGCATCTGGAACGCTATCTGTTGGTGCTGGAAAAGCGCATGATCCAGGCCCAGGAAGCCCTGCGGCAGGCGGAACAGGCGGTTCAGGAGGCGCGCGCGGCGCTGGCCTTGGCCCACCAGAACCACATGATGCTGGTACGCCTGAAGGAACGGCGCCGGGAACAGCACGAACAGGACATCCTGCACGAAGAAATCCGCGAAGCCGATGAGCTTTCCATCCTGCGCTTCCGCCCCATTCCGCATTTCGCTTCTTCTTCAGTCTCTGGAGGTGCCTTATGAACTCCCGAATCTGGCTGTGGATTCTGCTTCCCCTGGCGCTCTCCGCAGGCGTCATCTGGCTTTCCGCCCAGGAGCCCAAGACGCACCCCGCTCCGGGCCTCAAGCTCACGGAGCTTTCCGAGAAAGTTCAGACTCGCGAAAAGAACGTGCAAGTCAAAGAGCAGGAATTGCTCCAGCTCGAACAGCGCCTCGCCACCCTGCAAAGCACCCTGGATCGTGATCGCGCCGATCTGCAAACCCGGGAAAAGACTCTGCAGGAAGCGACGGCCAAATGGGAGGCGGAACGCACCCGTCCGACCCTCGACCCGCAGCTCACCCGCACCTACGAAGCCATGGACCCCGTGCCCGGCGCCAAGGCCCTGAAAGAGCTGGCCCAGCGCAACCAGGAAGTGGCCGTGAGCCTACTGGCCACCATGCAGCCAAAAAAGGCCGCCCGACTCATGGATCAGCTCGCCAATCTGGACGCGCCCCTGGCGGGCAAGCTCTCGGAGCGCGTGGGCCTCACCAAACCCAAGGCTGCCTGATACCAGGTTGCTGGAGCACGATTCGATCAACCCGATCTATGACGGCGGATTGGTATGAACCGACGATCGCTCCGTAAAACCAAGCCCCTGACGCCTTCGGGAATCAGGGGCTTGCCACGTTCAGGACCGAGTCATCCATCGAATGGATGCGGTGAATAACTGCAAAAGGGCTCGTGTTTCCAGAGACATTCATGTGGGCAATTTTGTCCCCTTCATCCTCGGCACGCCCTTGGCTCAGGTAAGGCCAACCCGGTAGATCCGGGACAAGGTCTTCCCATGATGAAGCTTCCGAATCTCACGCCCCCCGTGCGTTTGCGCCCTCCCAAGGGTGCGGAGGCCCATCTCCCGGAGCCCAAGACCGATCCCAAGGCGACCTTTGCCGGGTGTCTGGCTCAGGCAGAGCAGAAGGCTCGGCCGGAGCCTCCCAAGGCCAAGGATGCCCCCAGGAAGGAAGAGGCTCGCAAGAGCGAAGATCCCAAGGCTGAAGCCGCACCACGCACCGCCCCCCCGGAAGCGCGGGAAGCTGAAAACACGACTCCTTCTGCGGAAGCCGCTCCTGCTCCCGAGGAGCAGGCATCGGCTCCGACCGTACCGCCCCCAGCACTTCAAGCCACGCCGCTTCCTGCCGAGCCTGTGCTTCCCACCCTGGCTGTGCCGGAAATGCCTACAGGCCTCGCACCCTCCCCGCTGCCTATCCTCCCTGCCCAGGAAGCGCTTCCCGCCGCTCCGGCTCCCTCCACCGCCGTCTCTGCGGACAAAGCGCCCGCACCGGGGCGACTCGAAAAAATGGTCGCGGCTCCCATCATTACGAGTGAGACTCCCACTCCCATGCCGGTGCAGGTGCGCTTCCATTTCTCAAAAGAGGCGGAGGCTCCCAAGACGCCGACTGCGCAGGTTCCGACTCAGACCCGCTGGGTCGAGCCTCGGCCCGATATGGAAGTGCCGGTGCCCCTCAAGGCCACCTTCCAGGCGACCATGCCCTTGGGGGAAAACCTCGTCGTGAAGGCTTCGCCGGACAAGGCGGTGCTCGCCCCTGAGGCGCCCTTGCCGGAACCACCCCCCGTGGCCACGCCGGTCTGGACCGCCACGGCTTCTGCGCCCGCCACCCCTGCGGCCGCAGCCCGCAGCCCGCTGCCCACTCCGGCGGCGGCCCTGGCCCAGGTGGAAGGTGGGGTGCGATGGATGCTCAAGCACCAAGCCAACAGCGCGGATCTCGTGCTGCATCCGGCCTCGCTGGGGCGCGTTTCCATCCGATTGCGCGTGGAAGGCAACGAAGTGCATGCGCGGGTCTGGGCCACGGAACCCACCACGGTGCCGTTGCTCCAGCAGCAGCGGGAGGTGCTGGAATCCTCGCTGCGCCAGCAGGGGCTTTCCCTGGGAAGTTTCGATCTGCACCAGGGCCAGCGCGGTCAGGATGCGCAACAGGCCGTTCCGCTGCCCTCGGCGAATTCTGGCGCGATCTTCGCCGAATCCCTGGCGGAACAGCAAGAAATGCCGACCTGGCAGCCCGTGGTGCTGGAAGGTCATCGGTTGATCGAAGGCTTTGCGTAACGGTTTCGGGAGGATGACATGGAAACATCGATGGTGACTTCGGCCACGCAGAATGCGGCGGCCCTGGGCACGAAGGCCGCGCCCAAGAAGGATCTCGACAAGGATTCCTTCCTGCGCCTGCTGGTGGCCCAGATGCAGAATCAGGATCCCACCCAGGCCCAGGATCCCAATCAGATGGTTCAGCAGATGACCAGCTTCTCCAGCCTGGAGCAGATGCAGAACATGAACAAGCTGCTGGAAGGCATCCAGGTGCAGAACCAGGGACTCTTCCAGGCCCAGAGCGCGAACCTGGTAGGCAAGCGGGTACGGGCTTCTTCCACCGGCTTCGATCTGAAATCGGGCCAGGCCAGTCTGGGCGTGGATCTGGCGGCGGATGCCCAGGTGCAGATCGCCGTCAAGGATGGCTCAGGCAAGGTGGTGGCCGTGCTCGATCAGGGCAGCATGAAGGCCGGCAGCCACACCGTGACCTGGAATGGCCGAAACGAACTGGGGCAGACCTTGCCCGATGGCGCCTACACGGTCGAGATCACGGCCAAGGGCTCCACGGGCCAAGCCGTGGAGGCCAAGCCCTCCACTTTCGTCACGGTTGACAGCGTGATGTTCCTCAATGGCACGGTGCTGGTGCAGGCGGGAGGCCGCCGTTTCAACCTCGCCGACATCAACCAGATTTTCGCTTGATCTAAAGGAGTTTCACCATGGGTCTTTACGGTTCCTTCTACGCCAGCCTTTCCGGCCTTTCCAACAGCGCTTCGAACCTGAGCGTGATCGGCAACAACCTGGCCAACCTCAACACCATCGGCTACAAGGGGTCCTCCACTTCGTTCCAGGATCTCTTCTCGGCCTCCCTGGGCACCCAGGGCACTCAGGGCAACGGCAACCCCATCCAGATCGGCCTGGGAACGCGCCTGGGCGGCGTGACGCAGAACTTCGGGCAGGGTTCCTTCCAGTCCACCAACAACGTCACCGATCTGGCGATTTCCGGTCAGGGCTTCTTCACTCTCACCACGCCTGGCGGCGCCCGGTGCTACACCCGAGCCGGAAACTTCACGGTGAGCAAGGCGGGCTTCCTCACGGACCCCAACGGCAATTTCGTGATGGGCTGGAACCGTTCCGGCAGCGCCGTTTCGACCAACGGGTCCCCGGTGCCCGTGCAGATCAATCCCGGCGTTACCGCGCCTCCTTCGGCGACCACCCTGGTGGGATCCACTACGAACCTCGATTCCAGTGCGGCCCTGGGCACCAGCTTCACCACCCCCATGCAGGTCTACGACAGCCTCGGTGCCGTCCATACCCTGCTCTTCACCTACACCAAGACCGCTCCCATCGGCACCGACCCCGTGGGCACCACGGCGGCCTGGACCCTGGGCATCACCACCGATGGCGGCGCCACGGTGACGGGCCCCACCCGCGTCACGTTCGATTCGTCGGGCAAGTACAACGGCCCCAACACCAATCCCACCCTCACCATCGCGGGGTGGACCAACGGCGCCACCAGCCCGACCACCACCTGGCAGATCTTCGATGCGGCCACCGCCGCCCCGAACCTTACGGGCTACGCCTCCGCCTCCACCACCAGCGGCTCCATCCAGGATGGCTTCGGTTCCGGCACGATCCAGAGCCTCATGGTGGATCAGAACGGCACCATCATCGGTAGCTTCACCAACGGTCAGACCATCGCTCTGGCCAAGGTGGCCTTGGCCCTCTTCTCCAATCAGAACGGCCTTTCCAAGCAGGGCGACAACACCTGGCTGGAAACCCTCGCCAGCGGCGTGGGCAACGTCGGCGCGGCCCAGCAGGGCGGACGCGGCGTGGTGCTGGGCGGCAACCTGGAACTGTCCAACGTGGACGTGGCCGAAGAGTTCACCAAGCTCATCGTGGCTCAGCGCGGCTATCAGGCCAACAGCCGGGTGGTGACCACCTCCGACGAGCTGCTGCAGGAAACCCTGAACCTGAAGCGGTAGGAACAGGATGGCTGGAGGCAGAACCTGAACGGCTGAGCGCCTCATTCGATCCGCAGAAAGGCCGCAAGGCGCCACGGCGCCGCGCGGCCTTTCCGTTTCCGAAGCTCTTCGGCTTTGGGAGCCGGGTACACTGGACCTCCAGCACGACGCTGCACGAGGATTCCATGGAACAGGCCCCCGCGCCCCTGAGCCCCCGCCGCAAGACCCGACAGATCATGGTCGGCAAGGTTCCCGTGGGAGGTGACGCACCGATCACCGTGCAGAGCATGACCAAGACCGATACGCGGGATGTGGAAGCCACCGTGAAGCAGATCTACGACTACGCTGCCGCGGGCTGCGAGATCGTGCGGGTGTCGGTCCCCACCAAGAAGGCCGGGGAAGTCTTTCACGAAATCTGCGAGCGCAGCCCCATTCCCGTCATCGCCGATATCCATTTCGACTATCGCCTGGCTCTGGTGGCGGCGGATGGAGGCGCCGCGTGCCTGCGCATCAACCCCGGCAACATCGGGGGCCAGGATCGCGTGAAGGCCGTGGTGGACAAGGCGGGCGAAAAGAACATTCCCATCCGCATCGGCGTCAACGGCGGCAGCCTCGAAAAGGAACTGCTGGAGAAATTCGGCACCGCCACGCCCGAAGCCATGGTGGAAAGCGCCCTGCGCCATCTGGAGCTGCTGGAGAAGGAAGGCTTCTACCACACCAAGATCAGCCTCAAGGCCAGCGATGTGATCCGCACGGTGCAGGCCTATCGGCTGCTGGCCAAGCAGGTGGATTATCCCTTCCACCTGGGCATCACGGAAGCGGGCACGCCCTGGGGCGCTACCATCCGCAGCAGCGTGGGCATGGGCATCCTCCTGGCCGAAGGCCTGGGCGACACCATCCGCGTCTCCCTCACGGGCGAAGGCCAGGAAGAATGCAAGGTGGGCCACGAGATGCTGCGCTCGTTGAATCTCCGCCAAGGCGGCTTCCACATGGTGAGCTGCCCCAGCTGCGGCCGCGTGCAGATCGACCTCAACCGCGTGGCCAACGAAATCGAACAAGGCCTGCGGGAGATCAATCACGAGCACATCACGTACGCCGTCATGGGCTGCGTGGTGAACGGCCCCGGCGAGGCCATGGATGCCGATCTCGGCGTAGCCGGAGGCGCGGGAGAAGGCCGCATCTACCGAAAAGGCGAACTGATCCGCAAGGTGAAGGAAGAGGACATCGTGTCGGCCTTTTTGGAAGAAGCCCGGAAGCTCAAGGCTGAACGTGAGGCGATCTAAGGTGTGGCAGATCTGGGTGCTCCAGCACCCCTTCCTGGTTCTGGGCGGCGCCTTGCTGGTGGAAGCCCTGCTGCCCGTGCGTTTCCAGCCCTCGGCCTGGGTGCTTCGGGGCGCGATCAGGCTCTATCAGATGACGCTCAGCCCCGCCCTGCCCACCCAATGCCGTTTTACGCCGACCTGCAGCCACTATGGGCTTGAATGCATCCGTCGCTACGGAACGCTGAAGGGCGGCGCGCTCACCACCTGGCGCATCCTCCGCTGCAACCCCTTCGGAGGCCACGGGGAAGACCCCGTACCCTGAGCCGAACCCTGCCTTTCATGGAGCGTTCCTGGAACCCCGGATTGAGGGTGGGTCGAGG
>JAJTBC010000003.1 GCA_021287085.1 Bacillota bacterium
GCCCGCATGAGCGTGGATCTTGATATCCAGCCCCAGTTCCGCCAAGGGCGGCAGGTTGGGCGTATCGAAGGCCTCGTAGCGATGGACGCTCAACTTGTCCACCGCCACGCCGCGATACCAATGATCGCCGAAGCAGACACCCACTTCCGCGATGCCCTTGGCCGCCAAGGTCACGGCATCCACGAGATTGCTGCGTGCGTCGCTGCGCACATAGGCCAGGGGCCGCTGGGAGCCCGTTAGCACCACCGGCCTGCCCAGATCCGCCAACAGGAATCCCAGCATGGCCGCAGTGAACGCCATGGTGTCGGTGCCGTGGATCAGCACCACGCCCTCGCAATCCGTGGCCTCGCAGCGAACGATCTGGGCCAGCTTCAGGATGTCCGAAGGCTCGTTGACCGAGGAATCCTGATTGAACGGCACCACCAGCTTGAACGCGGCCATTTCCCGCAGTTCGGGAACCTGATCGAGAATGCCCGCCAGCGAGGGACTGGGGGAGAGATGGGCAGGATCGCCCGAAGGCCGCATGCCCAGCGTGCCGCCTGTATGGAGAAGAAGAATGCGGGGAAGGGACATCATGACCTCAGGTGTTCTGCTGAACTCAATGTTGGAGATGCTGGAAACAAAAAGCTGAATACGGAGTTCACGGAGCAGAAAGAAGAGAACGCGGAGAAAAAGGCTGGATTCATGGAACCGTGGGCTATTGATAGCGCTTCAGGACCTTGAAACTTGCCACAGGCACAGCTTTTCATCCTGCCCATCCTGTCATCTTGTTTCCAGGTTTTATCCCCGATTCAGCCGCATGGAATTGCCGATGACCGAGAGGCTGGAAAAGACCATGGCGCCGGCGGCGAGGATGGGATTGAGGATGCCGGTGGCGGCGAGGGTGATGCCCACACCGTTGTAGAGGAAGGCCCAGAACAGGTTCTGCCGCACCACGTTCCGGGTCTTCTGCGCGAGATCGAAGGTTTCGGCAATGGGCCGCAGGGCGGGATTGAGCAGCACCACGGGAGCCGCATGACGGGCCAGGTCCGCGCCTCCGCCCATGGCGATGCCGAGATCCGCCGCCGCCAAGGCGGGCGCATCGTTGATGCCGTCGCCCACCATGGCCACGCGGTGGCCCTGTTTCTGGAACTCCGCGACCACTTCGGCCTTGAGGCCAGGCGCTACTTCGCCCAGGGCTTCGTCCACGCCCAGTTTCGCCGCGATGCGCGCGGTGGTGGCCTTGGCGTCGCCGGAGATGAGCACGGTCTTCATGCCACGGCGCTTCAGCGCGGCCACAACGTCTGCCGCATCGGGACGCAAGCGATCCCCGAAGGCCAAGGCGCCCCGCAACTGTCCCTCCACCGCCACGAAGGCCACGGTCAGGGCCTCCTCTTGCCAAGCCTGGGCTTGGCGCTGCCAGCGTTCAGGAAGGGCGATGCCGCGTTCCTCCATGAGCCGGGCATTGCCCACCACCACGCGCTGCCCATCCACTTCGCCCGAAAGGCCACGACCTTCCGCCACCTCCACGGCCTGGACGGGTTTCAAGGCCACCCCTTGTTCGTGGGCGAGGCGCACCACGGCCTGGCCCAGAGGATGCTCGGAATAGGCTTCCAGGGAAGCGGCAAGCTCCAGAGGCACGTCTTGGATTTCCTGGACGCGCACCTTGCCCTCGGTCACCGTGCCGGTCTTGTCCAGGGCCAGCACGTCGATCTTGCGGAAAGCCTCGAACACGCGCATGTCGCGGACGAGGATGCCCTTGCGGGAAGCCGCGCCCACGGCGGCGGTAGTGGCCAGGGGCGTGGCGATGCCGAGAGCGCAGGGGCAGGCGATGACCAACACCGCGATGGCCCGCAGCATGGCTTCGGTGGCGGAGTGATGCAGGGCAAGGTTGCCCAGCAGCGTGAGCAGCGACGCGATCAGCACGAAGAGGATGAAGCCGCGCGAAACGCGATCCACCGTGCGTTCCAGCGGGCTTCGGTTGGTCAGCGCGATTTCCACAGCCCGCACGATCTGGGCCAGAGTGGAATCCTCTCCTGCGCGGGTGACGCGAACGTGCAGCACGCCGGAGCCGTTGAGTGAACCACAGACCAAGGTGCTTCCCACCTCTTTGGCCACCGGTGCGGATTCTCCCGTGACGACGGATTCATCCACGGCCGAGCGCCCTTCCAGCACCACCCCATCGGCGGGGATGCGCTCGCCCGCCTTCACCAGAAAGAGCATGCCGGGCTGCAGCGCCTCGATGGAAGTGAAGTGTTCCCGACCTTCCAGCAGGACTCGCGCCTTGCGGGGCAGCAGACGGTGGAGGAAGGCGATGGCCTTGGCGCTGCGTTCCTTGGCGCCGCGCTCCAGCGCCTTGCCGGTGAGCATGAGCGTGACAATGGCGCAGGCGGTGTCGAAGTAGTAGTGCTGGCCTCCCATGAAGGCTTGCACGGTGCTGTAGCCGTAGGCCGCGAAGACGCCCACGGAGATGAGGGCTTCCATGCGCAGATAGCCCTGACGCAAGCCCAGCCAGGCGATGCGATGAATGGGCCAGGCGGAGTAGATCACCGCGGGCGTGGCCAAGGCCATGAGGATGAACGGCACGCCGCGCCGGGCCCACTCGGCGATGTGCTCCCAGTAGCTGGCGTAGATCACCAGACTGAAGAGCATCACGTTCATCCACATCGCTCCCGCGAGCCCCAGCCGCAGCAGCAGATCCTGCCAGGCCTTGGAGGAGCCTTCGCGCTCCCCGGAATATTCTTCGGCCTTGTAGCCCAGGGCCGCCACGCGCTGAGGAATGTTTTCCGGCGCCACGTACTGAGGGCAGTAGCGCACCTTGAGGAGATCCGAGGTGAAGAGCACTTCCGCCGAACGCACCCCGCGTTCCCGGGACAGCATGTGCTCGATGACCCACCCGCAGGAAGCGCACCACAGGCCCGACACCTGGTAAAGCACCTCTCGGGTTTCGGCGTCTTCGGGCAGGGAGGCATCCTGCGATCCCTCGCTCAGGCCCACCAGGCCCATGTCCCGACTGCGGCGGAAGATCTCGGTTTCCTTGGGATCCACGCCCTCGGCCAGGGCGCCGCTTTCCCAGAGAATCGCGTACACGTTCAAACAGCCCATGCAGCAGAAGACGCGCTCCACGCCACCAAACGATTGACGCTGAGGGCCATGATCCGTGGGCGCCCCGCAGAGATCGCAGGGAGTCTGGGTCATGACCGATTGGTGGGACGGCCCTGGTCGTCAAGCATCACAGGATTGGCCTTCACTGAAAGGCGATAGACCGTCACCAGAATCCCGAGGAAAAGCACGCTGATGAGCGCGAAGAGCACGGGGAAGAAGTAGGGTGAACGTTTGGTGGTCATGGCTGTTTCCTGGGCGGCATGAGGAAGGTGAGATCCGTGGCCTCGGGAGAGGCTCCCTCCGCCTGAGCCCACATCCGAATTTGCACCACATCCTGGGCTTCGGGCCAGGGCTTCACCTTCAGGTCCACGGTTTGCTCGAACACCTGCCCCGCCTGCAGCGACACCGGGTTTGCGGGCAACGCCAACTGGCCGCCGGGCAGACCTTCCACCCAGAAACGCACGGAGGTGGGCTTGGAGGAGCGGTTCGCCAACTTCAGGCGAACCTTGTTGACCACGAAACCATCGGGCTCCACGGTGTAGAGGGTGGTGCGATCCGAGGCGATATAGGCCAGCACAGGATGACGCAGCGAAAGCGCCGTGCCCAGGCCGATGGCGTAGAAGAGCAGCACCAGCAGGATCACAAAACGCTTGCCATCGCGCAGTCCGATGCGGCGCAGCCAGGACTCTTTCTTCTCACCCTGAACGTTGTGGGCTTTTTCGCCCCAGGCGTACTGGATGAGGCCGGGATGCCCCAGGCGGCGCAGCACGTCCTCGCAGGCGTCGATGCAGTCGCCGCAATGGACGCATTCGATCTGATAGGCGCCGTTGCGAATATCGATGCCCATTTCGCAGACCCGCACGCATTTCTTGCAATCGATGCAGGCCTGGGTGGGATCCTGGTAGCTCACCAGCAGGGTTTCCTTGTCCTGGAGCATCCCCTGGATGTAGCCGTAGGGGCAGACCGTGGTGCAGAAGGTCTGGCGCAGGAAGGCCAGATCCAGGAAGGTCAGCAGCGTCACCGTGGCGCCCGTGATGCCGCCCACCGTGACCAGATCCAGGCGCAGCAGACGATGGAACAGATCCTTCGGCTCCACGAAATACGAGGTGAACACGAAGGAGAGGAACACCGAAGCCAGCGCCAGCACCGCGTAGAAGATCACGCCCGCGATGATTTTCCGCGTGTTGGGATCCTTGGATCCCTTCTGCGCCAGTTTCTGTCCCCAGGCCTTCACCACCAGCGCCCATTCGCTGAAGATCATCTGGGGACAGGCGTAGCTGCAGTAGATGCGCCCATAGAGGATCGCCGAGGCCGCCACCAGGAACATCAGAAACATCAGCGCAAAGAAGATGATGGCGAACTCGCTGATCCACAGTTCCACGCCCGCCAGATAGAAGCGCTGACGCGGAATATCGAAGCGCATCAGGTTGAGGAAGGGCAGCGCCAGGAAGATCAGGAAGAAGAACAGATGGAACCATTTCCGCATGCGGCGATGGTTCCTTTCCGCAGGCGGCAGAGGTTCCTTGCGTGGGGGCTTGGCGGGGGCGCTCATCGGGTGGACCTTCCCATGGGACTCTTCAGTTTGGCCGGAAAAGAGGACGCAAGGCAGGCGCCTTTTGTCCTCCTTTCAGCGAATGATCAGCGGTCCCCGTACTGGATCTTGGGATTGCGCGAAGGCACCGACACGCATTCGTGGTAGTGCTCGAAGCGCTTCATCAGAATGGCGTGGGTGGGGCAGCGGGAAGCGCACATGGCGCAGCGCACGCAGGTGCTTTCGTCCTTGAGCATGATGCCGCCCAGTTCGTCCTTCTCGGCCACGCTGAGGGCCTTGTATTCGGCGGTGGTGATCTCCGCTCCCGCTTCGAAGAGGCGCTGCCAGGCTTCATCGTCGGGCAGATGGCTGAGGCCCACCAGCTTGATGAGATGCTCGGGGCACACGTCCACACAACCGTTGCAGGCGATGCAATGGGTGGTATCGAACACCGTGTTGATGTTGCAGCGCAGGCAGCGGGCGCCCTGGCGACGGGCTTCAGCTTCGGGGAAGCTCAGCTCCACGATCTCCAGCGAAGCAGCCCGGCGTTCGCTTTCCACCGCGGGAGGATTCTGGCGGGCACGATCGTACCAGCCATCCTCCATGGTGTAGGCAGCGGGCAGCCAGCGCTTGCGCAAGGCCACATCGGTGCGGGTGCCGCGCAGGAAATCATGCATGGAGCGCGCCGCCGTATGGGCCGAAGCGATGGCGTCGATGAAGAGCCGCGCGCCGTGGGCGATGTCGCCGCAGGCGAACACGTCCGGCGCGGTGGTCTGGTACGTTTCGCGGTTGACCTTGATGAGACCGCGCTCCGTTTCCACGCCGTCTTCAGGCTTGAGGAAGGAAAGATCGGAACTCTGCCCGATGGCGAAGATGATGGTGTCGGCGTTCACGTCCTCCGTTTCACCTTCGGCGAACACCGGATCGAAGCGTCCTTCGGCGTTGAACACCGACAGGCACTTGTTCATGCGCAGACCCACCGCCTTGCCATCCTGCACCAGGATTTCCCGCGGACCGCGGCGATTGTGGAGCTTGATGCCCTCTTCCTCGCCTTCGTGGATTTCGATGTCATCAGCAGGCATTTCCTCGATGGATTCGAGGCAAACCACATGCACTTCCTTGTCGCCACCCAGGCGCAGGGCGGTACGAGCCACATCGTAGGCCACCTTTTCGCCATGCCCCATCTGCTCGCGAGCCTCATCTTTGTTGAGCAGTTCCACGGGACGCACGGCGCTGCGGGCCACGTCGTAGGCCACGTTGCCGCCGCCGATGACCACCACGCGACGCCCCACCGGAAGGGGGCGCCCCAGGTTGAAGGCGCGCAGGTATTCCATGCCGTCATAGACGCCATCGGCATCGCCGCCGGGCAGGGACAACTTCCGCCCATTGGGCAGACCGACGCCCAGGAAGATGGATTTGTAACCTTCGGCGCGCAGGCTGGCGATGGTGAAATCGCGGCCCAGGCGCATGTTGCATTTGAGTTCCACGCCCATGGAAAGAATGGCGTTGATCTCGTGCCGCACCAGTTCGCGAGGCAGTCGGAACACCGGAACGCCCACGGTGAGCATGCCGCCGGGCTCTTCGTCGGCCTCGAACACCGTGACCTTGTATCCCAGCTGCACCAGGTCATGGGCCACCGTGAGGCCGCTGACGCCGGCGCCCACGACGGCGATGCGCTCGTAATCGCCCCGGTTCGGAGGAAGCATGCGGGTATCGCAGCCTTCCCGGTACTGGGTGTAATCGCCCGTTTCGGGCCCGAACTTGTCCGTGACGAAACGCTTGAGGGCGCGGATCGCCACGGGCTCGTCCAGGGTGCCGCGACGGCAATTCGCCTCGCAGGGCGCGCCGCAGACGCGCCCGCAAATGGAGGCGAAGGGATTGGTGGCCCGCGCGATGCGGTAGGCGTCGTCGTAGCGGCCCTCAGCGATGGCCGTTACATACCCGCAGGCGTCCGTGTGCACCGGGCAGGCATGCTGGCACTTGACCATCTCCACCCAGTACTGCGAATCATCCGGAACTCTGAGCTGCCAATTCCCGTTTTGCACAGCATTATTCCTCGTGGAACGTGCGGATCGCGAAAGCGGCCACCACAACAACGTAGATGAGTACCATGACCGCGATGGTGTACATCAAGGCTGGGCTCGTGTGGGTGGCGGCGTTGAACTGCTTGACGAAGGCGCCACGGGTGGCGTGGTTCACGTCCCCATACATCTGAAGGATCAGATAGGCCACGGCGCTCAGCCCGATGATGGGGAACGAGAGCTTGAGGAAGGCCGGGGCATCGGTGCCCTTGCGCTCGGTCATCCAGCCGTCGGCATATTCCTTCAATTCATTGTTTTCGGTCATGGAAGTCTCCTGTCGGTGTCGTCATCTTCCAGCATCTTGAACTTCACGTCTTCGCTGTCCTTGCCCCAGTAGCCCTGGCGGAGGGTTCTCGCGAAGAAGAACACGGCCAAGCCCGCCAGGATGGCGAAGAAAACGTAGGCGAAGATGATGCTGGGGTAGGTGTAGTCGCGCATGCTGCCTTATTTCTCGTAGTCGTGGTTGGGACGCCAATCCTTGGCCCTGCCCAGGGTCTGCATGTAGGCCACGAGGGCTTCGAATTCCTTGGGGTCGTTCACGATCCAAGGATAGGTCGGCATGATGGAGCCCTTGACGAGATCGCGGGGATTGCGGAAATGAGTGCGATGCCACTGCGTGTCGTACTTGCCACCCACGCGCGCCAGATCGGGCCCAGTACGCTTGGTACCGAACATGTGGGGATTGTCGTAGACGAACTCATCCGGCGTGGAGATGGGGGCGTCCACGCCCTTCCATCCGTAGCGCTTGGTATCGGCCAGCAGGGTTCGGATCTGCTGGGTGTGGCAGTACCAGCAGCCTTCGCGCTGGTAGATGGCCCGTCCCTTCAGTTCCAGTTCACTGAGGGGCACGAGCTTGCCCGTGGGCCCCTTGGCGGGATCATTGTTTTCGAAGGGCTTGGCCCAGGTGTGGTCCACCATGGGCGGAACGATGGTCGTGAGGATGCCTCCCACGAAGAAGAGCACCAGGGAGAGAATGACGGCCCAGAGGGCGCTGGTATCGGCTTTCTTGAACATGTCGCGCTCCTTTTCGGCCTAGGCGGCCGACTCCTCATGGGTGCCCAAAGCCGTGGCCATCACGTTGTAGGCGAACATCACGATGCCCGTGAACATCATCACGCCGGACACGAAACGCACGATCCAGATGGGCTTGAGGGCCACCACGGTGTCGATGAACGGAATGGTCCAGGTGTTCCACTGCCAGCCCTGCCAGAAGCCGCCGAGCCAAAGGGTCACATAGAAACCGATGCCGCCGATCATGAGCATCCAGTAGCTCCAGTTCGCCAGGGACTGGGAGTGCAAGGCCTTGTTCCAGAGCTTGGGCACCACGAAGTACGTGCCCGCGATGGCGAAGAAACTGAAGGCGCCCAGCACGGCCATGTGGGCATGGCCAGGAATCCAGTCGGTCTTGGAGACGATGGCGCTCACGGTGCGCAGGCTGTGCATGGGGCCCTGGAAGCAGGTGAGCAGGTAGAACACCACGCCCGACATGAGGAACTTCAAGGGCACGCTCTCGCGAAGCTGGTGCCACTGGCCCTTCATGGTGGCGAAGAGGTTGTACACCACGGCCCACACGGGGATGAGCAGCATCACGGAGAAGGCGATGGCGATGGTCTGCAGCCACTGGCTGATGGGCCCATGGATCATGTGATGGGCGCCGGTCCAGACATAAACGAAGGCCAGGGACCAGAAGCCCACCATGGAGAGCTTGTGGCTGTGAAGGGGCGTGTTCGCGGCCCTGGGAATGAAGTAGTAGGCCAGCGCGAGGCCGATGGGCGTGAAGATGAGGCCCACGGCGTTGTGCACGTACATCCAATTCAGGTTGGCCTGGTTGGTGCCCGTGGTGAACAGCGTGGCGAAGTTGCCCGTGAGGTACACGAAGGCTGTCCAGAGAATGCAGCCCATGGTGTACCAGATGGTCACGTACATCGCCTGGTACTTGCGCTGGGCCACGGTCATGAAGACGTTGAGACCGAACAGGATCCAGGCCACCACCACCAGGACATCCAGGAAGAAAGGCAGTTCGCCGTATTCCCAGCCCTGGTTGAAGCCCGCTAGCAGGCACACCACCGCGCCCAGCACAATGATGTTCCAGAGGGCCGCCGTAGCCATGCCCAGCTTCTCGCTCCACAGCTTCACGCCGCAAAGACGCGGGATCACGTAGAAGGCCAAGCCCATATCAGCGGCCAGGAGCCAGCCGAAGAGCATGCCGTTCACATGGAGGGGGCGCAAGCGGCCGTACGACAGCCACGAGATGGTCCCCATCAGATCGGGCCACACGAACTTGGCCGCGATGAGAAGGGCGATGATGCCCACGATGAAGAAGTAGGCCACGGAGCTCACCAGGAACCATTTCGCAGCGGTGTCCTCGTGGATGATGGCGCCGGGAGCCGCGCCGATGGCTTCGGCCCGACTAATTTGATCCTGCATGTTCGCCCCCTTTCGGCTTCGGGTTAATGGATCGGATGAAGTTGACGAGATCGCCCACATCGTTGTTGGAAAGGCCGTAATCCACCCAGTTGGGCATGGCCGTGCCCTGTACGCCGTAGAGGATGGAATCGAAGAGTCGCTGATCGCTGACGCTGTTCACGAAGGCACCGTTGCGGAGATTCCGCGGCCTGGGCAGGATGTCCAGGGAATTGGCGCCCTTGCCGTCCGCCTTCTTGCCGTGGCAGCCCGCGCAGCGATTCACGAAGAGAGCTTCGCCGCGGTTGACGGATTCCGTGGACATGGCCACCGGGTTTTGTTCCGGCACGGGATGAGGCTTCAGTTCCCGACGCGGCTCCTTGACGAAAGTGGTCTGGATGTAGTCCAGCAGGGCCTTGGCCTTGGCTTCGTCGAGGATCTTGCCCCAGGGCGGCATGGAGGTGCCCGCCACTCCGTTACGAATGGAATTCACCAAACGCTCCATGGTCTTGGAGTTCATGAAGCCCGACTTGGTGAGATCCCGGGGATAAGGATCGAGATGCTCGGCGATGGGACCGTGGCCATCACCCTTTTCGCCGTGGCAACGCAGACAGAGGGCCTTGTAGGTGGCCTCGGGCGTAGGCATGGCAGGAGGAGTGCGCAGTCCCGCCAGGTAGGCGGTCATGGCCTTGAATTCGTCGTCGGTGAACCGGAACGCCGGCATGATCGAGTCGGCCACGCGGGAGCGGGGCGCACGGAAATGCTCATAGACCCAGTCGTTGTCCCGCAGCAGGCCGGTGAAGGAGATGTCGGGCGCGATGCCGCCGTCCTTGTCGCCCAGCTTGTGGCAGGCCACGCAGGCGCGGTCGGAGATGAGCTTTTCCCCTTGCTTGACCATCTCACCGGGCTTGATTTCCACGGGCTGAAGCACCGATTGCACCACGCCCGCGCCGGAAGTCTTGTCCTTGAAGCGCTGCAGTTCCGTCTCTGAGAAATTGCGGCCCTTGCGACTCTTGAGGAAGACCACCAGCGCCTTGATGGAGGCGTCGTCCAGGTTGAACTTGGGCATGATCGACGTGGCCAGCACGGACTTGGGATCGGCGATGCGGGCCCAGAGGTAGTCCAGCTTCCACTTGTGGCCCACATCCGTGAGATCGGGTCCGATGGTGCCATCGGAAAGGCCCTGGATGCGGTGGCAGCCATAGCAGTTGGAGGTGAAGAAGAGCTGACGGCCCTTCGCCACCATGGGCGTGCCCTTGAAATTGGGATCGGTGTGGCACTGGGCGCAGTTGGCTTCCATGTACTCCTTGCCCTTGAGCTTGGGAGCGAAATCCTTGCGCCAGTTCTCCTGCACGGTGTAGCCCAGCATGGGATCGGGCCAGTACTCGTCCTCGCCGTGGGCGTACTTGGGATCCAGGCCCCGCCCCTGACCGTCATGGCAGATGGTGCAGCCGAATTCGGAGAACTTGTGGCGGCGCTCCCACTTGCCGTCCTTTTGCGTATCGCCCAGAGCCACGCTGTACGGGTGGCTCTTCAGGGGCTCGGCATACGTGCCGAAGCGGGGATCGTCGGCGGCGATGTGGCAGGTGGTGCAGCGATCGATGCGGGTTTCGCCGAAATTGCTCACCACGATCTGCTCGATGCGAGGCTTGCGATCCGCCAAGGCGGCGCGCTCCGCGTCCGTCTTCGCCATGGCCTTGGCCTGGTCGAAGTAGGCGATCTGGTTGCGCTCCCACTTATGGAAGAACTGGTTGTAGAAGACGATCCCGTGGATGACGAGGATCAGGAAGGTGCCGATGGCAAGTGCGAGTCTCATCTCGGATTCCTCACCAGGGGGTCACGAAGGCCCAGTTCGGCCCACGGAAGAAGGTGCCGATGATGACGAACACCACGTTGACGATGACGAAAGTCAGGAAGATGGTGTTGGCCAACAGACGTTCTTTGGCGAACCAGCGGCCCACGCCCGCCGTGCCCCGATCCAGATAGGGCACCGCCAGCAGCATGACCACGAAGAGGCCCGGCACGCCGATGCCGCCCCAGAAGGCCGAGTAGCTGACCATTTCCTGCAGGCCCAGGAAGTACCAGGGCGCCTTGGCGGGATTGGGCGGATGCATCACGTTCACCGGCTCTTCCAGCGGCGCGTTGAAGAGCAGCGCGATCACCAGAATCACCGCCAGCGTGACCACGAATACGAACAGCTCGGCCCGGAAGAGATGGGGCCAACTGAACACGGTGTTGTCCGGCACGTTGCCCACCTTGTGCAAGGGGCCGCGCACGAGGCCCTGCAGGCCGTAGGTGCGCTTGGGCTCGGGCTTCACGCCTTCCTCGGCCATTTCCATGGCCGGAATGCGATCCGCGTCCTCGGGCCGGGAAAGGCCTCCATCCTTGCGGATGCGCCAGAAGTGGAAGGCGATGAAAAGCACCAGGACGGCGGGCAGCACCGCCACATGCAGCACGTAGAAGCGCAGCAGGGCTTCCTGGCCCACGCTGGTGCCGCCCATGAGCAGGAACTGGATGTCCTTGCCCACGATGGGCGCGTAGCCGGCGATGGCGGTGCCCACGGTGATGGCCCAGAAGGCGAGCTGGTCCCAGGGCAGCAGGTAGCCCGTGAAGCTCATGAAGAGGGTCAGCAGGAAGAGGATCACGCCCAGCACCCAGTTGAACTCTCGGGGCTTCTTGTACGAACCCGTGAAGAACACTCGGCACATATGCATGAAGACCACCGCCACCATGCCATGGGCGCTCCAGCGGTGCATGTTGCGCAGGAACATCCCGAAAGCCACGCTGCCACGCAGGTCCAACATGCGGTCGTAGGCCTGGGTGGTGGAGGGCACGTAGTAGAACATCAGCAGGATGCCCGTGACCACGAGGATCACGAACAGGAAGAAGGAGATGAGCCCTAGACCCAGGGTGTAGCTGGGCTTGAGGCTGTGCTTGTGCACCTTCACCGGGTGGATGTGCAGGAAGAAGTTCGTGAACGACGTGGAGGAGCGCTCCAGATCGTTGGAAGGCAGGGGGTTCCTGAAGATGGACCGCCACACGTTCATGGGCATGTCCTTCAGGGTGGACCAGAGGGTGGGTTTAGAAGTTTTCGGGCTCATAGGGTCAGATAACTCCCAGGCTGGATCTCGATGTCCTTGTCAACTTCCAGTTCCCCGTTGGGCGCGAGGGTCACCTTGTACCAGGGCAGCGGCCGGGGCGCGGGGCCGCCCGTCACGTTGCCGTCCTGGTCGAAGCGAGAACCGTGGCACGGGCAGGCGTAGCCGGTGTCGGAAATGCCCACGATGCAGCCGAGATGGGTGCAGGTGGTGGACACCGCCGCCAGCTTGTTGCCTTCGCGCACCACGCAAATGCGCCGGGCATCCAACGCCATGCGCGTGCCCGAGGGATAGTCCTCGGGCTTGCCGATGCTGAAGCGCTGGGGCTGGCCGTACGTGGCTCTCGGCTTGATGAAGACGAAGTTGGAGATGGCGCTCAGCACGCCGGAACCCACGAGCCCCACGCCGCTGAGCCACCCCAGCATGCGCCTCCGGGAAACCTTGACGCTTCCCTGGCCTCCACTACTTCTTTTCAGATTTACCGCCATGCTCCCCCTCCCGATGTGCGTTGGTCTTTTCGTCCGTGTCCGACCAGAAAACCTGGTACTTGGCATCCTCAAGGTTCTTGAACCAGTTCTGCTTCACCGCGAAAACGAACAGGAACACCGCACTGGCTCCCATGGCCAGGCTGGCGGCGATGGTGACCCAGGTCAGCTCCATCTCACGCCTCCGAAACCGTAAGGCGTTCCACCCTGGTCTGGCGTCGGTGGGCCTGCTCGTGGTCGTGGGATCGACGCGCCAACTGATCGAAGCGCACGGCGCTCATGCTCTCTTCCAGGTCACGGGTCACGTTGTGCCACGCCTCCTGCACGGGGCAATGGTGGGCGAAGGGACACCCCTCCAGGTGATCGACGCAATGGTTCAGCGCCACGCCCCCTTCCATGACCTTCACCACGTCCAGGAGCGAAATGTCCTCCGGCCGTTTGGTGAGGTAGAGGCCTCCCTGGGAACCGCGCACCGAACCCACGATGCCCGCATTGACCAAGGGCGCCACCAGGCGCCGAAGGAACGGCACGGGCAGCTGGCGAACCTGCGCAATCTCGGAAATGGGTACACAGGTTCCGGGCTCCAGGCACGCCAGGTGTAACACGAGGCGAACGGCGTAATCCGTATGTCGAGCAATTCCGATCATGGGGTCCTATATGGCTTCCTGGATAACATGACGATCCCGATCACCTTTGTCAACGCCGATTTTTCCCTGGGCTTGAGGCCCTCCGCCCGGCCTGCGATTCTGGAAGTTATGAGACTCGATCCCCTCGGCGATTTCCAACGAACCCACACCAACGGCGAACTGCGCCTGGCCCATGCGGGCCAGACAGTCAGGCTCCTGGGCTGGTGCCGACGAGCCCGCAACCTGGGCTCCTTGATCTTTATCGATCTGCGGGACCGTTGGGGCCTCGTTCAGCTGGTGGCCAACGAAGAAACCGCCGATCCCGAATTGCTGGCGCGGCTCAAGGCCATCCGCAGCGAATTCGTGCTGGGCGTGGAAGGGGTGGTGGCGGAGCGGGAAGCCAAGAACCCCAACCTGCCCACCGGTGAAATCGAAATCAAGCTCACGGGCCTCAAGATCCTCAACAACGCCCAGACGCCGCCCATTCCCGTGGACGATGCCCAGCAGGAGGCCAACGAGGATCTGCGGCTGAAGTATCGCTTCCTGGATCTCCGCCGGGAAAAGCTCCAGCGCAACCTGATGCTGCGCAGCGAAGTGGCCAACATCACTCGCAACTACTTCCGCAAGCACGGCTTCATCGAGTTCGAAACCCCGATCCTCACCAATTCGTCGCCTGAAGGCGCCCGGGACTACCTGGTGCCCAGCCGCGTGCATCCCGGCGAATTCTTCGCCCTGCCCCAAAGCCCGCAGCTCTTCAAGCAGCTGCTTCAGGTGTCGGGCTTCGAACGCTACATCCAGATCTGCCGCTGTTTCCGGGACGAAGATCTACGAGCAGATCGCCAGCCGGAGTTCACGCAGATCGACGTGGAGATGAGCTTCGTGCGGCCCGTGGACGTGCAGACCATGATCGAAGGTCTGATGGTGGAACTGGCGCCCCTGGCGGGCCAGAAGGCCGTGGCGCCCTTCCTGCGTCTGCCCTTCAAGGACGCCATGGAATGGTACGGGTCCGACAAGCCCGATCTGCGGTGCGCCGTGAAGATCCAGGATGTCACTGGCGCCTTCGCCGAGAGCGAGTTCAACCTCTTCCGCGCCGCCGCCGAATCCCAGGGCCAGCGCCGGGTGCGCGCCCTCTGGTTCCCTGGAGAAGCGGCCGGGGCCACCAGCCGCAAGCAGCTTGACGAGCTGGGCGAAGCGGCCAAGCGCCTGGGTGCGGGCGGCCTGCCCTACGCCAAATGGGGCAAGGATGGCTTCGCCAGTAGCTTCAAGAAGTTCCTGGATGGCCCGGCGGAAGCGGCCCTCAAGGCCGCGCTCGGCTCCGAGGGCGACGGCTTGGCCCTTTTCGCCGTGGGCACCGACGACCAGACGAGCCGCGTACTCGGCGATCTGCGCCTGAAGGTCGCCGGAGACCTGGCGGCCAAGGAAAGCAATCCCGCCCTGGCCAAGCACTTCCTGGATAGGGACACCTTCGCCTTCCTTTGGGTGGTGGATTTCCCACTGCTGCAATGGGACGACGAAGATCAGCGCTTCGTGGCCTGCCACCATCCCTTCACCAGCCCACACCCCGACGACCTTCAGCGGCTGGAAACCAATCCTGGCGCCTGCCGCGCCCAAGCCTACGATCTCGTGCTCAACGGCTACGAGGTGGGCGGCGGTTCCATCCGCATCCACGACGCTGATACCCAGAGCGCCATGTTTAGAGCCATCGGCATCGGGCCCGACGAGGCTCGTGCCAAGTTCGGCCATTTACTGGATGCCCTCAGCTACGGCGCGCCGCCCCACGGCGGACTCGCCCTGGGCCTGGATCGCCTGGTGATGCTGCTGGCGGGCGTGGACAACATCCGCGAAGTGATCGCCTTCCCTAAGACCGCGCAAGCCCGCTGTCTCCTGACCAACGCCCCCAGCCCAGTGATGGAGAAGCAGCTGAAGGAACTGCATCTGCTCCAGGATTCCAAACAAACCTATCGTGTAGGCGCGGTGTTTTTCGAAAGCCTCGACGACGAGGCCCCCGAAGGCCGCACCCAAGCTCTGCAGCACCTGGGGCGCCTGACGCAAAAGCAATCCCAAGGCCTACTCACCCTGGACGCCCAAGGTCATATCCTCGACGCCCAAACCCTCAGCGGCCCCACCTTCGATTTCTGAGGCGAAGCTTCAAAACGGGCCCATTGCGAATCGGGCGCTGCGGCGAGGACCGTCGTAGCGCCCTTTTTCGTCAGCGCACGTATTTCAAGACGTACGTCAGGGGCTTGGGCAATTTGCCGCTGGTGACGGTGACCTCCATGACGAGGACGCCGCCTTCCAGGCGGAAGCGGTTCTCCCTGGCGCCGTCTTCGCCCTGGTAATGCTGGATCAGCCCATCCCCGGTGGTTTTCACGGAAACCATGAACCGCTCCCCGTCCTCGCGGGTCCAGCTCACGGCGCGGCCATCCGCAGGCATCCGAATGGGAGCCCGCTCCTCGAATTGCACCTGGATCTCCGTGCCGCCTCGTGTCAGCCGCAAATGGCTGTAAGGCGGATTGAGCTTCTTCAGGCGGCTGCGGGCGATGGGGCGAGTGACGAAGGACATGGAGGCCGTGCATTGCTCGATGGCGGCCGGAAGATCCGGCGTGGAGGCCAGTTTCCATTGGCCCTGCCACGGAGCGTCCTGGGGCGTCTGGCCCAACAGGGCCACGGCGCAGGTGGCCATGGCCAGGGATCGAAACAGCATGGAGCACCTCCCTCAAAGAGTTTCCATTGTCCACGGTTCGCCAACGAGAAACAGAGGTCACGCCAGCCTGGTGGACCGTCATTCACGTGGATTCGTGTATTTCGGGGCCACCACACTAGGATGAGGCATGGCGCTTCTCGCAGAACCCTCCATGACCGTCACGACTCTGGGCCTCACCCTGGCCCTGCTGGGCGCTCTGGGATGGACCTTGTTCGACGTAGCGCGCAAGAGCCTCACCCTGCGGATCTCGCCTCCGGCCTTGACGGTGTGGTTGCCCCTGGCCCAGGTGCCCGTACTCCTGGTCTGGGCCGCCAGCACGGGCCCCTGCGTGCTGCCCCGCGCCAGCCTCGGCCCCATGGCCCTTTCCATCGCGCTGAACGTGGTAGCGCTGCTGGCCTTCATGCAGGCCATGCGCCTATCGCCCATGAGCCTCACCATTCCCCTCCTGAGCTTCACGCCCGTAGGGGCGACGCTCCTGGGATGGTGGATCGGCGGTCAACAGCCCACGGGCTGGCAAGGCCTCGGCATCCTGCTGGTGCTGACGGGCGCGTTCACCCTGGGGATGCGAAGCGGCGCGTGGTCGGGTTTGCGTGCCTACGTGCGGGATCCGGGGGTGAAGCGCATGGCCCTGACCGCCGTGATCTGGAGCGCCACGGCAGTCATCGATCAAGTGGCCCTCCAGCGGGGGGCTGGCTACTGGTACGCGCCTGCCATCACGGCGGGAGTGGGATTGCTCATGGGCGCATGGATGCTTGTGAGGCGTCAAGGCGCGCTCCTGATGGGAGGGGGTCGCGCGATGCTGGCGCATCCCCGGATCGCGCTCCTGGCGGTGCTGATCGGCACGGCGGCCTTGGCCCTGCAATTGGAGTCGCTGCGCTACGCGCCGGTGGGCTTCGTGGAGACCCTCAAGCGCGGCATGGGAATGACCGGGGCCATCCTCTTCGGATGGCTGGTCTTCGACGAGCCCATCACGTCCTCCAAGATTTTGGCCGTGCTCCTGCTCACCGCGGGGGTGGGCCTGGTCACCATCGGAGGCTGAAATCCAAGCCCTCGGGCGAACCCATTTCCTCTCGCCCCAGCCGATTTCAGCACTCCACCCTCTAAAAATTCAGCTCCCGTGCATTCCGGCCGATGATCCCTTGTCGGCCCAACTCCGATAGGGAGAGTCTGTGCGGAACAATCAGCCCGTTACCCAACACGAAAAGCACGTCCAGGATGGCGCTTTCATCGTTTCCACCACGGATTTGAAGGGACACATCACGTACGCCAACGAGGAGTTCATTCGCCTCAGCGGCTTTACCCGGGAGGAGTTGATCGGCCAGCCCCACAACCTCGTGCGGCATCCTGATATGCCCTCGGTGGCCTTCGCGGATCTCTGGGCCACGGTCCAGAAAGGCAAACCCTGGTTCGGGATCGTGAAGAACCGGAGCAAGGACGGAGGCTTCTACTGGGTGGACGCCAACGTCACACCGGTGGTGGAGGAAGGCCGCGTCATCGGCTACGTTTCCATTCGCAGCAAGCCCAGTCGTACCCAGATTCGCAATACCGAACTGCTCTATGCCGCTTTTCGAGCGGGGAAATCCCCGGCCGAGGCCCTGCGCCAGCCCTGGATTCCCCTGGCCGAGGTGCCCTTTAACACCCAGCTGACCGTCTCCATGAGCCTCACCCTGGTGGCTTTCATCGCGCTCATCGTGGCCCACCTCACCGCGTTTCCCTCCACGACGTTCCTGGTTGGGGGCGCCGTGACTCTGGCCCTTCTGCTAGGCGGCATGGCCTACCATCTGCGCCGTACGCTCCAGGCCCAAATAGGCGGCGACGTGCTGTTCGCCTCGGAGGTGGTGCGACGCATGGCCCAAGGCGATATGCGCACCGAAATCCCCCTGCGCCCCCACGACCGCACCAGTCTGCTGGCCACCCTCCTGGGCATGCAGTCCAACCTCAAAGGCATGGTGAACCGTGTGCGCTTCGATGCCGGGCGCATTTCCGAAAGTGCCGAAACCTTCGTGGAATCCACCCATCAGGTTTCCACCACCAGTCACGAGCTGGCCCGCAACGCCGAGGACCAGCAGGTTTCCGTGGATCACATGGCCACGGCCATGGTGAAGCTATCGGCATCCATCGACGAAGTCTCCCAACAGGTCCGGGTCAGCGAGAGGCAGGCCGAAGAGGCCGTGCAAGCCACCCGCGAAGGCGACCGTTCCGGCGCCGCCGCCATGGCCGCCATGGAACAGGTGGAAGAAGCCACCACCAAGGTGGTGGGGGCCGTGCGCATGATCCAGGACATCGCCCGCCAGACCAACCTTCTTTCCCTCAATGCGGGCATCGAGGCCGCCCGCGCAGGTGCTCTGGGCAAGGGGTTTGCCGTGGTAGCCGACGAAATCCGCAAGCTGGCCGAGCGCAGCGCCCAGTCGGCCAGCGAGATCGCGCTGCTCATCCAGGCCAGCGACCAGGCAGTGGCGCAGGGCAAGCACACGGTTCACGAAGCTGTGGATGCCCTGGAAACCATCCGCGAGCACATCAGCCAAGTGACGGCCATCGCTCAAGGCATTCGCGGCGCCGCCGAAGAACAGCTCCATGCCAGCACCGAAGTCTCCCATCAGGTGGATCTCAACGCCCGCAAGGCCGGCGAGAATGCCAGCGCCAGCCTGCAGCTATCCGATACCGTGGACCGAAATGCGGCTACCTCCCGGGAGCTCGCCCGCATCTCCGGCGGTCTGCTGGACCTGCTGAAGGACTTCAAGAGCTGAACCGAAAGCGGTAGAAGGCGAAGCTGGGACACAGCTTGGCTTGGCCTTGCCGCTCCTTCATCGGCTCAGAAAAGATCCGAATCCAGGTGGTAGGGCACGGACACCACCACGGTTTTGGGCATGCCCACCAGGATCGTCTTCAGGCGGAAGGCTGTCTGGTTGT
>JAJTBC010000010.1 GCA_021287085.1 Bacillota bacterium
GCTCCTTTCGCAAGTATAAACGCCGGTCGCAGAGAAGCACGCAGCATGGAAAAGCCAAACCGGAACTCCACGATATGCCTTTCGCCTTTTCGTCATAGGATCGAACCATGGATCGCTCCGCGCCGCCCGTAGATCTGCTGCTCATCACCGGCCCCCTGGGTGCGGGCAAGACCACGGTGGTCAATGCGCTGCTCAAGCAGAGCCTGGAGGAGGGCCATCGGATCAGCCTCCTCATCAACGAATTCGGCGCCGTCAGCGTGGATGAAGTTCTGATCGCAGCGCAGCGCCCCGAATTGGCCGATATCGCCAGCCTCGTGAACGGCTGCGCCTGCTGCAGCCTGCGAAGCGAGGTCGTTGCCATCCTGGCCGCCTGGTGCGAGCTGCCTGCGGAGCACCGCCCCCAGCGGGTGCTGCTGGAAACCACGGGACTCGCTGATCCCACGGATCTGGTGGACCTGGAAACGGAACCAGCCTTGGCCGGAAAGCTGCGGCTGGCGGGCTGCCTGACGGTGGTGTCAGCCCTCACCCCCTTGCATCACCTGACCCAGCGCGAACTGGTGCGCCATCAGGTGGCCCTGGCCAGCCTGCTCTACGTGAGCAAAGTCGATCTTGATCCCAGCCAGGCCATGGCCGTGGAAAGCGAATTGCGGTGCGCCCACCCGGATCTGGCCATCGTGCCTTCGCGCCTGGGGATCCCGGCACAGGGCAGCGCCGATCCGTGGAAAGGGGAACGGCCCAAGCCAACGGAATCCCACGCCTCCTTGCCTCGTCACGGCTACCGCGATGCCCGCGTGGTATCTCATTCCTGGCGAGGCCCCATCGATCCCGAAGGCCTGGAGCGGCTTTTCCGCATGCCGGGCCCGCCAGGGCACGTGCTCCGCGCCAAAGGCGTGGCCGCTTTCCAGGGATGGCCCCTGAGGGAAGACGGCAGCGACCGCTGGGCCTTTCAATTAGCGGACGGGCGCCTGGAAATCCTTCCCCTGCCCCTGCGGCCCGATGGCACCCCCGTGCCGATGGTGGCCGTGGTCATCGGCCGGAACCTCCATCGTGAAGCCTGGGAAGAAGCCCTGGCGGCACTGGAATGATGGGCTCGAAGCCCTGAACCGCTACACTGAAGGCATGCGCTTCCCCACCTCGCTTCTGCCTCAAGGCGCCCTGGTGCTGGGTGGAGCGATGCTTTGCGCGGTGGTTTCCAACTATTTCGCAGGACCGGAGCGGCGGCTGGCCTGGATCTATCGGCCCTTGGCACCGCTGAAGGTGGAAACCTCGCCCTTGCCCCTTCCTGAGCTTGCACCGTCCAATATCGCCAAGACCGAACCTCACGCGCCACTGGAAAAGCCCGCTGGGCCTGCCTCTGCCATCGTCTCGCCACGACCAAAACCAGAGGCTCCGACAACACCTGCATCGAAAACCATCGCCGCGGAACCTGCCTTCCCGAAGTCTGAGACCACTCGTCAGCCCGTGCGGGAAATCGATTCCAGCGAAGCGTTGAGCGCGTTCCAGAAAGGCGCTCTCTTTCTGGATGCCCGGCGCACGGCGGAATTCGAGGCCGAGCATATCCAAGGCGCGTGGAGCCTGCCGGTGTGGGAAGACGGCCTGGACGCGCGTTTGGCGCAGTTCGAGGCCAGGGCCAACCCCGCGCCCAATGCGCCGCTGGTGATCTATTGCGGCGGCGGGGGCTGCGAGGATTCGCACCTGCTGGCGGCACGGCTGTTCCGCCTGGGCTATCGCCAGCTCCTCATCTACCGCGAAGGCTTTCCCGACTGGCAAGGAGCCCATCGGCCCGTGGCGACGGGAGCGCGCCCATGAAGAAGTGGCTGCTGTCGCCCTGGCTCACGGTGCGCTTCCAGATCCTTTTGGGCATGGTGTTCGTGGTGGCCGCCCTGCCCAAGATCGCCGATCCGCCGGGATTTGCGCGCATGGTGTACGCCTACAAGCTCTTCCCGGATTGGAGCCTTTTTCTCATAGCGATCTTCCTGCCCTGGCTCGAACTCCTCGCAGGCGCACTCCTAACCTTGGGACTCTGGGTGCGCGCCACCACCGCTTGGCTCGCGGTGCTGCTGCTGGGCTTCGTGATGGCCCTTTCCATCAACCTCGCGCGACGGCATCCCGTGGATTGCGGTTGCTTCGGCACCCACGCCCCGCCCAAGACTCAGCAGGAGCGCCTGAACGACATGGGGTGGATCCTGCTGCGGGATCTCGGCCTGCTGCTGGTGGCCGCGCAGATCCTCGTGGCATCGCGGAAGGAGAAACTGGGCTAGCCCAGCACAGTCCCTCCGCAGCCGAGAACACAAAGAAAGCACGAAGTCGAACTTCGTATTCAGCGTTTTCATCCTGTCATCCTGTTTTTCATCTCGGCCTTTCGCGCCTTCAGCCCTACAATGGAGGGTTCGGGAGGCTTTGATGTTGGCGGTTCAGAATGTGACCATGCGCTTCGGCGCGAAGATCCTCTTCGAGGATGTCACCACCAGTTTTCCGCCCGGCCGCCGCTACGGCCTTACGGGGCCCAACGGTTCGGGCAAGTCCACCTTCATGAAGGTGCTGACGGGCGAAACGGAGGCCCATGCTGGCACCATCCAGCGTCCTCGCAAAATGGGCGTGCTGAGCCAGGATCAATTCGCCTTCGATGAATTCCGCGTCATCGATACCGTCATCATGGGCAACAAAGGGCTGTGGGCGGCCTTGCGGGA
>JAJTBC010000043.1 GCA_021287085.1 Bacillota bacterium
AGAAGCCATCAACCCCGCGGGCAACACCACCACGGTTCTGGCCAAGGCCGCCATTGGCACCCTGAGCGCCACGGATCTGATGATCACCCCCTTCACGGCTGCGTGCGTGACCTGCCACGACACGGCCCCTGCCAAGGCCCACATGACCTTGAACGGTGGCCAGATCAAGGTCGAACGTAGCGCCCTGAATCTTGCGGGCGAAAGCTGCGCCGTGTGCCACGGTGCGGGCTCCACCTACGATCCCGTGAAGGTGCATCAATAGACCCCAGCGCGGAAGCCCTACGGCTTCCGCCCAACGAACCCCCCCGAAGGCCTCGTGCTTTCGGGGGGGTTGTCAATGGGGCCGGAAAGGGATTTGAGCTTTACGAAAGATTCAGCAGATCGGCCACTTCCCGCCGCAGTTCGACGATGCCGGTGCCTTTGCTGGCGCTGACCCAGGCGATGTCCGTGGGTTGCAGGTTCAGGCTGGCGGCCACGTCGCGGCGCTGGGCCAACTGGCGGCTGGGTTTCACCTGGTCGGCCTTGGTGGCCACGATGCGGCAGGGCAGGGCCTCGTGGCGCAGCCAGTCGATCATCTGGTGATCGAGCTTGGTGGGGCCGACCTCCGCATCCACCAGCACGAACACCATGCGCAGGGTGTCGCGGCCCCGCAGGTAGCCTTCGATCATGCCCCGCCATGCGGCGCTTTCGGCCTTGGGCCCTGCCGCGTAGCCGTAGCCCGGCAGATCCACCACCCAGCGGTCCGGGCCCGTGAGAAAGACATTGATGAGCCGTGTGCGGCCTGGGGTCTTGGAGACCCTAGCCAATTGCGCCTGATTGGCCAGCGCATTGAGGAGTGAGCTTTTCCCCACGTTGGAGCGGCCCACGAAGGCCACCTCCGCGTGGCAGAAGCCCAGCTGCTTCACGTCGGAAGCGGAGGTCAGGAAACGGAGATCGCGCAGCGGTTGGGCCATGGGTCCAGTTTACCCGTTGAACCCATCCCCTGCTTCACCCTTGGAACACCCGCGCCACGCGGCCGTTGATCTGGCAGGTGACTTCGTAGGTGATGGTGTGGAGTTTGGCGGCCCATTCGTCCACGGTGATGACCTCTTCACCGCTGCGGCCGATGAGCACCACCTCGTCGCCCACGGCCACCGAGGTTTCAGGGCCCAGATCCACCATGCTCTGGTCCATGCACACCCGGCCCACGATGGGATAGCTGCGCCCGCCGATGAGCGCGCGGCCCGTGTTGGAAAAGAGACGGTTGAAGCCATCGGCGTAGCCCACAGGGAGGGTGGCGATCCACGTATCCTGTGGCGCGATCCAGGTGCGTCCGTAGCCGATGGAGGTGCCCGCCTTCACTTGTTTCAGAAAGGACACGCGCGTGAGGAAACTCAGGCCCGGCTTGAGGGGGATCGTTCGGGGCGTGCCGGGATCGGGGTAGAAACCGTAGATCATGATGCCGGGGCGCACCATGGTGAGCCAGGCTTCCTGGTGGCCCAGCACCGCGCCGGAATTGGCGCAATGCACCAAGGGCAGCTTCCGGTCCAGGGCCGTTTCCACGGCTTCCACCACGGCCTTGAATCGGTCCACCTGGGCGCGGGTGTAGGTGGGATCGGCCTCGTCGCTCACGGGCAAATGCGTGAAGATGCCCTCCAGGCGCACGTTGGGGCAGTGCTGTTCGATGAAGGTGGCCAGGGCGGGCGCTTCCTCCGGCGCCACGCCCACGCGCCCCATGCCGG
Source organism: Bacillota bacterium (assembly GCA_021287085.1). Lineage (GTDB taxonomy): Bacteria > Acidobacteriota > Holophagae > Holophagales > Holophagaceae > JAYREN01. Next base: position 1,722 of record JAJTBC010000043.1, read on the forward strand.
TGTCCACCTTGAGATGCACCGTGGCCTTCAGGCCCGTGGTGCGGGCTGATGCCTCCAGGCTTTCCGCGTTCTCGCGGCTGCACACGGCCAGGGTGAGTCCCTGGGTGATGGCGGCCTGCATTTCTTCGGGGAAGGTGGGGCTGAATTTCAGGATGGGCTTTTCGATGCCCGCTTCCCGCAACTGAAGCCCTTCGGGCACCGTGGCGACCCCCAGCCAATCGATACCGGCTTGCACGGCCATGCGGGACACTTCCACCGCGCCGTGGCCGTAGGCATTGGCCTTGACGGCGATGAGCAGCTTGCGCTCGGCGCCGATGGCTGCACGGATGGCGAGCAGGTTGTCGCGGATGTTCGCAAGATGAATGAGGGCGTGGGTCTGGTAGAGCATGGTTCAGCCTGGAAGCACGATTTTCTGGACATAGGGCGAGGTGGAAAGGGCCAGCAGCGCGCCGTACCCGGGATAGAAGGCGATCTCGTCACCCACCTTCACCCTCTCATGGCCCTCTTCCACGTCCACGATCAGATGATCGGAACTGCCGCCCAGCACGATCATGCCCGCATCCACGGGATCGAGGCCATCCACCACCACATCCTGACGCCCCACGTTGCAGATGGCGCGGGCGCGCACGCCGCGATCCACGAAGGTGGGCGTGCCGCCGAAGGCATCCTGGCCCGTTTCGCCGATGGGCACCGAGGGCTTGCGTTCCAGCTCCACCACTTCCGCCACGAGACGGCAGGTGTCCTGGCGGGTGCCGGGCCAGGGGCTGCGGTCGATGACGTTGCGACCCAGGATGATGGCTTCGCCGAGGCGGAAATGGTTGATCTCGGCGGGCATCTTTCCCGACGCCAGCAGGGGCAGATTGGCGCTGTTGCCGCCGGAGAGCAGATCCAGCGGCAGGCCGGAGGCGACCCGGCAGGCTTCCCGGACTTCCATGAGCTTGCGCATGTTCGTTTCGCTGGGGATGACGCCGCCGTAGCAGGCCAGATTGCAGCCCAGGCCCAGGATCTCCAGATGCGGCAGCTTTGCGGCCTCCCGCACCAGGTCCACTGCGCGGTCGGGCCACACGCCTTCTCGCAGATCGCCCATATCCACCATGACGATGGCCTGATGGCGCACCCCCGCGCGACCTGCCGCTTCCGACAGCGCGCGCAGCGTGTCCAGGCTGGAGTTGAGGGAAAGCTGGGCTTCACGCACCACGGCTTCGATCTGGCTGGGCGTGGGAATGCGCAGCAGCAGCAGGGGAAGCCCGTGATTCTGGGCCTTCAGGGAAGCCAGGTTCGACACCCGACTATCCGCCAGCATGTCCGCTCCGCCGAGCGCCAGTGCTCGCGCCACCTCAGGATGGGCCGCGGTCACCTTCGTCACCGCCGCCACCTGCGCCCCGTGGGCATGGCAAAGCGCCATCACCGAGCGCGCATTGGCCGTGATGCGATCCGGGAAAAGCTCAAGACGCGGCGTGGGCATTAGGAAACTCCTAGGGAAAAGCTTGGTTCACCACAGAGGCACGGAGACACAGAGAGGGAAAAAGAAGAACTGCGAACGGGCACGGAGGGGAAAGGAGAGAGCGCCGAGGTAGAAATGACTATGGGGTTCGGTAGTGGGATGGGTGAGGAGCGTCTGGGGTGATAGGGCTTTGAGGGCAATGGATCAATGGGCGAAGCGGTGAATGCCGGATTTTAGGAGCGGGACGTTGAAATTAATGAGCAGACCTAGGCGGTGACCACTGAGCTTCAGGTAGCTCAGCATCTGCGCGTGATGGACAGGGAGGATTGAATCCACGGATTTCAGTTCGATCACCAGAACATTCTCCACCAGGAGATCGATCCGTAGAGCGGCATCCAACTCCTTGCCTCGGAACGTCACGGGAACAGGCACCTGGCGCTGAACAGTCACCCCGCGGCTATCAAGTTCCTCGCAGAGACACACTTCGTACACCGATTCCAGCAGCCCCGGTCCCAGCTCCCGGTGCACGGTCAGCGCAGCGTCCACGACCATTCCCGAAAGCTCGTTAAGCCGTTCAGGAATCGTATCAAGGCTTCGTCTCTTAGCCACCGTCATCCTTCGTTCCTTTCCGTTTCCGATATCCTCATCTCCCTCCACCTTTGCGCTCTCTCTTTTCCCCTTCGTGCCCGTTTGCTTTTCCTCTCGCTTCCTCCGTGTCTCCGTGCCTCTGTGGTGACCCAATATTTGCCTCGCGATCTACCTCACACGTCATTTCTTTGAGCGATGTCTCCAACTTATTTTTCTTCCACCCACCGTTTGAAGGTGGCTTTGACATCGTTGGGATAGGCCTGGGCGAGGGTGCCCAGGGCGGAAAAACGGTACTCGGTGTCCATGAGGATGCGGGCTTCGGGGGCGGGCAGCAGGTGCTTGCCGGCGCCGGTGCAGATGCGGCGCAGGATGGCGTCGCCGCCTTCGATGCGGGTGAGGGCGCCGCCGGTGGCCACTACCCAGCGCACGGCGGTGAGATCCTTGCCCTTCACGATCTGCTTGCGGCCCGAGGGCGTGTAGAGATCGGACACCTGCCCGGCATGGCGGCGGGCGCCGGTTTCAACCGCAAAGGCGCACAGGGCACGGGTCAGTTCCTTCTCCCGTTCGGTGCTGGGCATGGCTTGAAGATCGCCCAGGCGCGCTTCCCACTCTGGATTGTTGGCCAGGGCCACGATGTTGCGGGCGTTCACGAACACGCCGAGATCCCCTTCCACCGTGCGTTTGGCGTGGGGTTCCGGCTCTACCATTTTGGACGCCCATTCCAGGCTGCCTTCCGTGACGCTATGCACGTCGGTGGTGGCCCCGCCCACATCGAACACCAAACAATCCCCCGCCACTTCCGCGAAGAGTTCGGCGCCTTTCAGCACGGCTCCCGGCGTGGGAAGAATGCCCCAATGCGTGAGTTCGCCCAGGGCTGCCATGCCCGGCGCGTGGATGATGTGACGGTTGAAGGCTTCATGAATGAGCGCTCGCAGCGGTTCCACGTTGAGCACATCCACCTCGGGAAAGACGTTGTCGGCCAGCAGCAGTTCGATGCCCGCCGTCTCCGCCATGGCCTGGATGGGCTTGCGCAGGGTCACGTTGCCCGCATACAGAAGCGGGACGGGCAGCTTCAACGACATGAGCTTCTCCGCGTTGCGCAGCACCGTGCCCTTTTCGCCGTAGTCCACGCCCCCGGCCAGCAGCACGAGATTGGGGCGAAGGGCCTGGATCTCTTCCAGTTCGTAGTCTTCCAACGCCCCCGCCGTGACCATCTTCACCAGGCCCCCGGCACCCAGCGCCGCTTCCCGCGCCGCCCTGGCCGTCATGCTGTACGTGAGGCCATGCACGGTCATGCGCAGGCCGCCCGCGGCGGAGGAATTCACGAACACTTCGGGCGAGCCGATGGGCGCGCCATAGCGCTCTTCCAAATCGCGTTTGGCCTCGCGTACGCCGAGGCCCACATCGCCCTGGGCCACGCTGGTGGGCGCGAAACCTTGCGCCACATGGGCGAAGCCCCCTTCCGCCAGCCGACGAAACCCGTTCACCTTCGTGATGGTGGAACCCACTTCGAGGGTCAGGATTTCAATGGGCTCGGGCATGAGGTCTCCTGGACCAAGAGGCTAGCGCAGTGTCTCGATCACGTCGTGCGCGGCCTGAGCAATGGCGGCTTCACTGCGGGCGAGGTCGGTATGGGATGCGTTGGTGAAGATGCAGACGTAGATGGGATCTCCTTTCGGCGGGAAGATCACGGCCACGTCGTGGACTGCGCCGTTGCCGCTGGTGCCGGTCTTGTGGGCCAGCGCCCATCCTTGGGGGACGCTTTTGCGGATGCGCTCGGGGCCCGTGGTGGCGCCTTTCATCCAGGCCAGAAGCTGGTTCCGGGATTCCACTTTCAGAACCTCCGTTTCCAGCATGGTTTTGAGCAAGCGGGCCATGGCTTCGGGGGTGGTGGTATCGCGCGGGTCACCTGGGAGATTGCTGTTCAAGTGTGGTTCCGGGCGGTCGAAGCGCATCACGGCATCACCGTGGCTTCGCACGAAAGCGGTGAGGCCTTGGAGGCCACCCGCGAGGGGAAGCAGCAGATCGGCTGCCGTGTTGTCGCTGAGGCCGATGGTGGCAGCGCAGAGGTCGCGCACGCTCATGCGTCCGCGACCCACTTGCGGGCGGGTGACGGGGCTGTATTCCATCAGATCCTTTTCACTGAAAGGAATCTCTCGGTCCAGCGTGAGCTTTCCCTGATCCACCTGGCCCAGGATGGCCGCGCCCAGCACCCATTTGAAGCTGGAACAGTACGCGAATCGTTCCTGGCCGCGATGGCTGAGGACGCGGGAACCACGCATGGCGAAAACGCCTACATGACCCCG
>JAJTBC010000316.1 GCA_021287085.1 Bacillota bacterium
CGGCGGGATTCATGGCGGCCCTTAGGCAAGGTCGCCAGGAAGTGCTGCCTCTGGGCCACGAACTGGATCGCCCCATTCTGCTGTTGGAATCCACCGATGATTCCGTGAACGATCCCGAGGGTTCCGAGGATCTGTGGAGCCGCGTGCGACCGGAATTGTTGGAACGCCATCGCCTGGAAGGCCTGAAACATGAGATCCTCCACGATCGTCAGCGGTCCCTGGCGCTGGATCTCCTGGAACCCTGGCTCGAACATGTGACCTTGGCCAGGAACCCCAATCCCCATTTCGCCATGAAGAATTGAACCTTGAAGGAATGCCCATGCGTTTGAAGTCCTCCCTGCTCCCCCTCCTCTGCCTCGCCGTGCTGGCCACCTCGGCCGTGGGCTGCCGCAAGGCCAAGATCGTCGCCAAGAAGAAGGATGACGGCACCCGCACCGCGGCCCAGCTCGTGAGCGAGGCCGATGTTCAATTCAAGCGGGGCAAGTGGGACGAGGGCCGTCGGCTGCTGCGCATCGTGGAGGAGCAGCTTCCCAGCTCTCCGGAGTTTTCCACGGCCAAGCTCATGCTGGCCGACAGCTTCTTCTTCCAGAGCGTCAACAATTTCCCCGAAGCCCTGGTGGAATACCAGAGCTTCCTGAACTACTTCCCCCGCCATGAAAAGCGCGACCTGGCCCTCTACCGCGTGGCCTTGTGCCATTACGCCGCCATCGAAACCGCCGAGCGCGATCAGGCGGAAACCCGCCTCGCACTCGACGCGTTCCAGCGGCTGCTGAAGGAAGTGCCCGGCTCCCCCTACGCCGTGGACGCCAAGGCCAAGATCACCCAGTGCTGGCGCCGATTGGCCGAATACGAGCTGATGGTGGGTATCCAGTACGTGAACGGCTACAACTACGGTGCCGCCGAAAGCCGCATCAAGGGCCTCATGGAAACCTATCCCGACTACGTGGATCGGGAACGCGCCTACTTCTACCTCGGCGAGGCCATGCGCCGGAAAACCGTCCCGCTGCAGCTTCTGGAACAACACCAGAAGGATTTCCTGGCCCGCATCGGCAAAGAGGATGTCACCAAGCTGGACAAGGACGAACTGGAGCAGTTGAAAGCGAACGCCAACAAGCTCGTCAACGATGAGATCGCGAAGTACCGACAGGAGGCCAAGGACAACTACCAGCGCCTGGTGGAAAGCTATCCTTCCAGCCCGTGGACGCCCCGAGCCAAGGATCGGCTGCTGGAGATGGGCCAGTCCCACGTGAAGGAAGAACTGGATAGCTGAAACGCCCGCAGCCCTCGCATCATCGAAAGAGCAGTCCCGGAGGTTTTCATGACTCAACCCAGCATCCACGCCGAACTCAGCGCCGAGGAGTGGAAACTCATCCAGGAGCTGCGCGCCCTGCCTGAAGACGCCCTGCGAGGCCGGGTTCATGCCTCCTTCACGGAACTGCTCTTCTTCTTCCGCAACCCCAAGTGCCAGGGCATCGGCGTTGAAGGCTTCCCCTGTGGCGAACCCAGCGCCTCCTGCGACGATTGCCACCACATCTGGGACGCCATGGATCGCGTGGCCTGCCGCGCCAAGAAGAGCCAAACGCCCTGATTCCGTCCCGACCTTGAGGCCTTCCCTGCGCACCCGTCTGGGCATCGCCCTGATGGGCGCTTTGATCCTGCTCGCTTCATGGCTGTGGCCCTACTGGAACGGCCCAGGTTTCCCCTGCCTTTTCGAAGCCACCCTCGGCGTTCCCTGCCCCGGATGCGGCATGACCCGCGCCTTCAGCGCCATCCCCCAAGGTCATTTCGCCGAAGCCTGGCGTCTGCATCCTTTTTCCTTCCTGTTCTACGGAGCGGCTCTGGCTTCCCTGGTGGTGCCGTTCCTGCCCATCGACTGGAAGCGGCATACGCGGTTCGTGGGCTTCACGCTCCTGACCCTCGCCCTCGCCATGTTCGCCTTCGGCATCGCCCGGTGGATCGGATGGTGGCCCTGGCCGTGACGACGGCGCCCATGCCGGAATACTGACCCAATCGTTTCTTTATCGCCGAAAGGAAGCGATGAATCTCGGCTCAGTGAATGGATAAAGAACCGAACGAG
>JAJTBC010000069.1 GCA_021287085.1 Bacillota bacterium
GGCTTCCTCAACCCTGGAATTTCATCGCCATTCCACTTCTGATGGCACTGGAGCTGGCCGTGCCCGCCTGGGCCGAGCGGGGCTGCAAGGACGGCACCCCGTGGCACGCCCATCACATTGCCGAGCGCTACGGCCTCATGACCATCATCGTGCTGGGCGAGTGCGTGCTGGGCACCGCCAACGATGTGGCCAGCGTGTATCAAGCTATCGGCTGGTCGTGGCAGCTCGGCTTGGTGGGCCTGGGTGGCCTGGGCCTCGTGCTGTGTCTGTGGTGGATCTACTTCCTGCTGCCTTCGGGCGAAGCCCTGCACAACCATCGGGAACGGGCCTGGGGCTGGGGCTACGCGCATTTCTTCCTTTTTGGATCCATCGCGGCCATGGGCTCTGGACTGCAAGTGGTGGCCGATGTGCTGAAGCACGCGCATCCCGACCTCACAGGCGTTCACGCCGTGACGCCCCTTTACGCCATCCTTTCGGTGGCCCTGCCGCAGTTGGTGTTCATGGCCGTGGTGTGGTTTTTATGGACCTATGCTTCCCAAGCCAAAGCTGCGCGTCGGTATCACTTGGCGCCCTTGGTGCTGGCCTGCCTCGCCGCCGTGGTGCTGGGCGTGGCCCAAGGCTTGCCCCTGGCCTGGGCGTTGCCGTTGCTCTGCCTTGCGCCCATCCTCACCATCACGTACCACTCCTGCGGGCAGCAGCATCGGGGCGGCGATTATCAGGTGCAGTAGGGGCCTATAATCCCGCCCGTTCGGAACCTCCGCCCGGCCATACGAAATGTTTGACCACGGGACGGCCGGAATTGGCGTGGAGCAGGAAGCTCAGGAGCAGGCCCAACAGGAACGCGGCGGTGAGCTTGGGAGCCGGAAGCGGCCGTGGCAGCCGCTGCCAGAGCCAGCCTCCGATCAGCCCCAGCGCCAGCGCCCACCAGCCGGTGTGCAGCGGGAAGTAGATCACGAAGAGCAATGCCATGGCGCCCAGCAGGGAATTCGTGGAAAGGCGCTCGCCGAGGCCCCGCATGCGACGGATGCTGGCCAAGGCCACTCCGAACGCGAAGGCGGAAAAAGCCTGGGCCCAGGCGGGTTCCAGCAGGTGATCCCAGGCGGGCTTGGGCAGCACGAGGCCCAACAGCAGCATCATGGGCCACACGCCGACGGTATGGCGGGAGCGCTGGGCCGGAGCCTGCGCGGGCAACCATTGAAGGCCCGCCAGGAAGGCGCCCAGGCCGGCGCCCAGCAGGGTCAGGGCTGGATGCCATCCGCCGACGTATTCCCAGAAAGCGATCCAAAGCCACAGGCGCAGGCCGCCGATTTTGCCACGCCAAGCCATCATCACCCATTGGAGACTGAGGCCCAGCAGTGCCAGCAGGGCCGAGGCCGCCACTTGGCGGGTATCCCAGTAGTCCAGCATCCACAGGCGTCCCAGCACCAGTGCACTCGCCAAGGCCAGGATCCCGGCCACGGGCGTGAGAACACTGTGGAAAAGACCGGGGCGCTTGTCCCGCAGCCAGGCGGAAACGGGCAACAGCAGCAGGGGCAGCACCATGAGGAAGGTGGCCCAGGAACGGCCATCGACGGTGAGCATGGCTAGATTGCGCACGAGCCACGCCACGTAGAGCAGCAGCCAAAGGGCGGTCACGGGGCCACCTCCTTCGCTTTCACGCTCGCCTGGCCGGGAGCGTGGGTGCCCAGGGGCGTGCTGGCGATGGGCGCGGGCTTGGGGAGGCCCGCGCGGTCGTGGGTGTAGCGCACCATGCGGCCTCCTTCGAATTCCAGGATGCGGTAGCCGAACGCGCCGCGCTCCCAGCGCACCACTTGGCGCAGATCGGCGTCGCCCAGGGCCGTGGTGGTCACGAACTTGGGGCCAGGAAAATCCGGCGTGTCATCGCGCAGGCGGCCCTGGCTATCGAACACCACATCCTGGTGCCAATGGCCCGAAAGGATGATAGGTACTCGGCGCGTTTCGCAAAGCTTCACGAAGGCGGCGCGGTACGTTTCCAGGGAACCGCCGCTGCCATCGCCGTTGCCCTGCTTGTAGGCGCCGGGATCGAAGGTGGGATGGTGCATCTGAAGGATGGGCGTGCGGCCGCCCAGATCATCCAACTGCGCCTTCAGCCATTGGAACTGGCTGGGCGTGAACTGATCGCGGCCATGGGCGGAATCCAGGCTGAGGATGGCCAAGGGGCCGAGATCCACGCGATGGAACGTATGGGGGCCGAAGGTGCGGAGGTACTGGGACCAGCCCTTGCGCTCGTGATTGCCGGGGCAGGAAATCACGGGGATGCCTGCGGCCTCCAAACGATGGAATTGCCGAAACAACATCTCGAACCAGCGCGGATCAGGATCGTAGGCCATGTCGCCGGAGAACAGCACGGCGGCGGGGCGCAGCACCAGCATTTCGTCGATGAAGGGGGCGAGGGTGTCCTCCTGTCCCGGCCAGTGAAAATCCCCTGCCTGCACCACCTGGAAATGCGAAGGCCAAGGCCCCTGCACCCAGATGCCATCGAAGGCCGTGCGATGCACACCAGGGCCAGGCGCCTGGGCGGTGATCTGGAAACGATAGCGGTTGCCGTGCCTCTCGGTGCGGAGCAGGCGCAGGCCCTGGCCTTCCACATCGAGTCCCCATTGGGTTTTCAGGGCCTGCTTCACCCAGCGGGCAGGCACCCAGGGCAGGCTGGCGCGGCATTCCACCCAGGCCGGGTGACCTTCGGCGATCACCACGGGCTGGCCCAGGCGAGGTGTGTCGAGGCGCACTTTCAGGGGCAGGCCCACCGCCACCAGGGCGGCCAGGGCCAGGAACCAAGGCAGAATCCAGCGTTTCACGGCACGATCTCCTTGTTGTGGGAAAGCAGGTAGCGCGACCAGTGCGCGAAGCCTTGGCAGAGCCGCTTCATGCGGGCCGCTCGTTCGGGATCATCCTTGGCGTGGTCGCGGGGATCCGTTTCGTTCAGGCGATAGAGAACGGCTTGGCCTTGAGGATCGACGTTCACGTAGTGATCGCCCTGGATCAGCCCGTACGAGGCGGGCTGGCGGAACAGCGTGTAGGTAAAGGCCACAGCCTTGTCTTCCCATGCGGGATCGAGGAGATCCTTCCCCAGCGTTTGATGCCAGTAAGGCCGACCTAGGAACGACATGAGCGTGGGCAGGATATCCATCTGAGTGCCCAGGGTGTGGATGACCTTGCCCGGATGCGGCAGGCCCGGCGCATAGATGAGAAAGGGAATGTGGAAGCTGCCCAGGCCCAGATCGCCGAAGCGTGGGTCGGTGCTGCCCCTGGGCACGCCATGATCCGCCCACAGCACGAAGACCGTGTTCTGGAAGTACGGCGCCTTGGCGGCGGCCTGGAAGTAGCGGCGCAGGCTGTAGTCCATGAGCCGCACGGCGTTGTATTCCTCGTTGGAAACGAACCCGTTGGCTTTCAATTCCGCAGCGCCCTTGGTTTCCACGTGGAAATCCGCGAAGTGCTTGGGCACGGTGAAGGGCGGGTGATTGCCGCTGGTCTGCACGAAGGCCCAGAAGGGGCGCGTCTTGCGAACCAAGGCCTCGTGGGTTTGCAGCAGCAGATCCGCGTCGGCGATGCCCCATACGTCCACCACGGGCACGCCGGGGAAGGCGCCTTCGTCGTGAATATCGAGGCCCTTGAAATTGTTCTTCAGCACGCCGCGAATCTGGGCCCAGTTGGCGCTGCCCCCCAGCCAGAAGCTGCGGTCGCGGCCCTCCAGCGCCGCCAGCACGGAGTGTTGTTCCACCAGCAGCGGATTGCGGGTGGCGTTCTGGGAAAGGGTGAGATCGGGAATGCCGAAGAGCGTGGCAAACATGGAGCGACTGGTGTTGGGCATCACCACGAAGAAACGGTCGAAGCTGAGGCTTTTCGTGGCCAGCTCATCCAGGAAGGGCGTGGGTTTCAGCGCGTTGCCGCCGAGCCCCGTCTTGAAGGCGGCGAGGCTTTCAAGCTGGATGAACACCACGTTGGGCTCCCCCGGCACATGGCCCAGGGGTTGGCCTTCCCGGCGCAGCGTGGGCAGACCCTTGGCATCGAAGGCCACGGGAACGCCGAAGTATTCCGCCATGGCGGCATGGGTGGCCTTCACCTGGTCCAGATCGTAGTGGCCGCCTTCATCCACGCGGGTTTCCAGGAAGAACAGCACGGGATTGAGCGCCAACTGCGCATAGAACCCTTTGCGGGCGTCAAAGGCTTCGCTCCAGCGCAGGGGATAGCGACTCCATTTGCCCCAGAGTCCCAGGATGAGCAGCAGCGTCACGGTCACGTTCACGCTCCAGCGCAAAAGTGGGCGTTCCTGGGCCCCGGTCAGCGACCGACAGGCACGCCCCAGCAGCCACACAAGCCCCGCCAGCAGCAGCACCAGGAGCGCTCCCACCCGCAGCACGGGATAGCTCTCCCACACCATGCGGGCGCTGGTGGAGGCATTCTCCGCGAACATCAGCAGGGTGCCGCTGAGGCGTGTGTGGACATAGCTGTAGGCGCCGAAATCCGCGGCATAGGCGATGAGGAGGAGCGCCGCCATCAGTGCGCCGTAGCCGCCCCAGATCCATCGAATGGCGCGATCCTTCAGGCTCGGTTCAGGGAACAGCGTGCGCAGTCCCAGCGCCAGCAGCAGGAAGCCCACCAGCCAGGGACGGGCTTTCACGTCGTCGGCCATGGCGATGATGACCAAGGTGGCGTACACGGCCAAGGCGACCGTCAGCAGCAGCGCGCCCAGGGGCTTCTTCCACGGGGCGGCGTCTCGGCCTTCCGCGTTCAAGAGCAGCCACGCCGGAGCCACCAGCAGCAGCGTCAAGCGCAGATCAAACTTCAGGCCCAAGTACAACGCCCGCCAAAGATCGCCTTGGCCCAGTCCATTCAGTCCTTCGAAATGCCAGAGGAATGCGATGCGGAACACCTGAAGCACGGCCAGGATGCCCAACGTGAGGAAAAGCAGAAAGCGCAGTTTGGAACGCAAGAAAACTCCGGAGACAGGCCAGTTTAACGGAAGGCGCGCAGGCTTCCGGGCGTGGAATCCCTTTTCCGGTCAAACCGATGCTTCAGCCGCAGGTGGAAGCCGCTGCCATGGGCGAGCGGGCACGGCGGGCTTTCAGGAGCCCGTAGGCCAGGGGCAGCGCCAGACCTGCAGCCAGGGCGGCCACCGCCCAGCCCCAGCGGTAGCCCACAGGGCCGAAGCTGCGTTCGCTATGGCCGATGACCATGCCGATGAGGAAGCTGCCCAGGCCGATGCCCGAATCGAAGGCGAACAGCGTGGCCCCGAAGGCCGCGCCCCGTCGGTCGGCGTGGATCACCTCCAGCACGTGCGTGTTGACCAGCGTATGCACCATGCTGTACCCCGATCCGTAGAGCAGGGCCGAGACCGCATGACGCAAGGCCCCGCCAGGCATCAGCGCCAGCAGGACCAGGCCCCCGAAGGCCACCCACAGCATGCGCGGCAGCAGGCGCACGGGATCGCTGCCGAAGCCGATGCGCGTCATCACGATGCGCATGCCCACCATGCCCACGGCCATGCAGGAAAGAAAGGCCGAGGTGGTGGGAATGCCGAAGAAGGGCTGGAAATCCAGTTTCAGGGCTTCCTGGGCGGTGTACGTGCTCATGGCGCCATAGCCCAGGGCCGTGGCGAACAGAACGGAACAAGGCCGCAGCATCTTTCGTTCAGGCCACTGGAAAACGCTCCGCCTCTCGCGGTCCCTGCGGTCCGGGGGAAGAGCCAGAGCCAAGAGGGCCAGCACGAAGAAAAGAAAGGCCAGAATCCAGGTGAGGGGCCCGAAGCCCCAGCGATGAAATTCCGCCAGGCCCACCATGGGACCGAAGATCACCCCGCCGGGGCTGGCCAGGCCGAAGAGGGTGAGTCCGTCCGCGCGACGATCTTCGGGCAACACCGAGCCCAGGCTCGCCATGGTGCCCGTGAGCAGCCCGGACCATACCAGGCCGTGGGGCAAGGCCAGGGCGTAGATCCACAGGCGGTGCTGAATGAAGCCGTACGAGCCCGCGCAAAGGGCGAAAAGGAAGGCCCCCGCCACCACCATGCGCCGCTGGCCCACCCGATCGCCCAGAGGCCCGGTGAACAGCGCCCCCAGGGCCGAACCTGCGGTGAAGACCGAGAGAAAACGGCCGCTTTCCTGCACCGAAGCCCCCAGTTCCAAGAGACGCAGCGGCACCGTGGGAAAGAGCTGGAAGGCCGCGAAGAACGTGAGGAAGCACAGGCCGAACAGCAGCGTGAAAGCAGGCGTGAAGATGCGGGAGCGGGCAGTCATGGGATCGGTGGGCTCGGACTATTCCGCCTTCACCGCAAAGGAGGCCAAGCCTTTGGCCTTGAGCTTGGCGGCGCGGGCGTCCATGTCGGCGCGAGGCCCGGAATCCGCGAGCCGAAGCTTGAACTGCTTCTTTTCCTGGACGATGGTCGTCTTGAATCCGGCGGCCTTGGCCTTGGCCGCCACGCGCTTGGCTTCACCTTCATCGGAGGTGGCCAGCAATTGCAGCGTCCAGAGATCGGATTTGGCCTCGACTTTGTCCGCGGGTTTCTCGGTGGCTTCCGGCTTCGACTCCTGGGGCTTGGCCTCCTTGAGCGGATCCGGGGCCTTCAGGGCCTTGTCCACCTCCTGGTGATCGAACTGTTTCAGCTGCTCATCCAGGGAAAGCATGGACTCGGCGCCTTCCTCCCGCGCCAGGCCCGGGCGCAGGGCAGCGCTCTGTTTCCCGATCTGCACGCCCAGCACGTAGGTGAGCGTAAGCAGGCCCACGCCCACGCCCGTCACCAGCAGCACGGTGGGGCGACTCAACACAACGGTCTGGGCATCGCGATCCGACATGAGAGCAGTGTACCTCCAGGGCGGTCGGATGGGATTCACAAGGCCCCGCATCCGAGGCGGGCCAATGTTATGATCCAAGCCAAGCTATGTTTCGCACGGATGCCTCATGTCCAGTCCTGCTACGCCTTTCATTCCCCTTCTCATCCTGCTGCTGCTGGCGCTGGCGGTAGGCATCGGCATCCTCTGGGTGTCGGGCTGGCTGCTGCCGCGCTTCCTGAAGCCCAGTAACCCCCAGCAGGCCAAGCTCACACCCTACGAATGCGGCGTGCCTCTGTTCCAGGGCAGCGCCCGGCAGAGGTACGGCGTGAAGTTCTACCTGGTGGCCATGCTCTTCATCCTGTTCGATGTGGAAGCGGCCTTTCTGTTGCCCTGGGCCGTGCAGTTCAAGAGCAACCTCGCCACCTTCTGGGTGATGATCGCCTTCGTGGCGACGCTCCTGGTGGGCTACGTCTATGTTTGGGGCAAGGGCGCCCTGGAATGGGAGCGCTGATATGGCGGAACTGCACCTCGACGACGCCATCGTCCCCACGCGGCTGGACGCCATCATCAACTGGGGCCGCAAGAACAGCATCTGGCCGCTGCCTTACGGCACCGCCTGCTGCGCCATCGAATTCATGAGCATGATGTCGTCCAAGTACGACTTCAGCCGCTTCGGCGCGGAGGCGCTGCGGTTCAGCCCCCGCCAGTCCGACCTGATGCTGGTGCTGGGCACCATCACCAACAAGCAGGCTTCGGTGCTGCGCCAGATCTACGCGCAGATGGCCGAGCCCAAGTGGGTCATGAGCGTGGGCGCCTGCGCCAGTTCCGGCGGCATCTACCGCACCTACGCCACCCTGCAGGGCATCGACCGCGTGGTGCCCGTGGACGTGTACGTGCCGGGCTGCCCCCCGCGCCCCGAAACCATCATCTACGGCGCCATGAAGCTCCAGGCCAAGATCACCGCCGAGGCCATGAAGGCTCGCAAAGCCCACATCCAGGCCTTCTACGACAGCTTCGAGCGGCAGAAGGAGCTGGAGAGCGCCCAGGGCCTGAGCGGTCAGCAGGCGGTGCGCGAAATGCTGCTGCAGGCCGGGGACGAAGGCCTGACGCGGATCTGGTGACAGGGAGAGACCTTCATGATCATTGAACGACTGGAAGAACGGCTCCCCGGAAGCATTCTCGACCGACACGATTTTCGGGGCGGCCTCACGGCGGTGGTGAGCCGGGACCGGCTCCTGGAAGTGGTGGAAGCGGTCTTCGACGAAGGCTTCCAGATGCTCCTCGATATCACGGCCGTGGATTTCCTGGGGCGCTCTCCGCGCTTCGACGTGGTGTACCACTTCCTGAACCTGAACAGCCAGGAGCGTCTGCGCCTCAAGGTGCGCGTGGAGGAAAACGAGCCCGTGCCGAGCCTCACGCGGCGCTTCAAGTGCGCCGATTGGAGCGAGCGCGAAGTGTTCGACATGTTCGGGCTCACCTTCGAAGGCCACCCGGATCTTTCGCGGCTCCTGATGTGGCGCGATTTCCAGGGCCATCCGCTCCGCAAGGATTTCCCCATGAACGGCGGCGATGTCTTCTGCGACGACACCGGCGCTTCGTACGCGGGAGATGCCCGCAGCCTTCAGGAGATGGAAGGATGAACGCCATGCCGCCCACCCTTCAGCGCGACGACGATCGCATGATCGTGAACCTGGGTCCTTCCCATCCCTCCACCCACGGCACGCTGCGCCTCATCCTGGAACTGGATGGCGAATTCGTCACCAAGGGCACGCCCGAAATCGGCTACCTGCATCGCGGCGTCGAGAAGCTTGGTGAGAACCTCAGCTACCAGCAGTTCATTCCCCTCACGGATCGCCTGAACTACTGCAGCTCCATCATGAACAACGTGGGCTACACGCTGGCGGTGGAAAAGCTGTTGGGCATCCAGGATCCGCCCCGCAGCCAGGTCATTCGCGTGCTGGTGTCCGAGCTGTCCCGCATCGGCGACCACCTCGTGTGCGTGGGCATCAACGCCGTGGACATCGGCGCGTTCACGGCCTTCCTGTATCTCTTCAAGGAGCGCGAGACCATCTACGATCTGCTGGAAATGGCCGCCGGACAGCGACTGCACACCAGCTTTACGCGCATCGGCGGCCTCATGCGGGATATTCCTGAAGGCTTCCTGCCGCTGCTGGAGCAGTTCCAGGAAAGCCTGCCGCGCACGCTGGATGAAATGGAAAAGCTGCTCACCCGCAATCCCATCTGGTACGACCGCACCAAGGGCGTGGGCAAGATCACGCCGGAAGATGCCATCGCCTGGGGCTACACGGGCCCCTGCCTGCGCGCCGCAGGACTGGCCCAGGACCTTCGCAAAGCCCAGCCCTACCTGGGCTACGAAGGCTACGAATTCGATATTCCCATCGGCACCACGGGCGATGTGTACGACCGCTACCTGGTGCGCACCGAGGAGATGCGGCAGAGCCATCGCATCATCCAGCAGTGCATCCAGAAGCTCCGGGAGCTCGGCCCAGGCCCTGTGATCGTGGACGACTACAAGGTGGCCCTGCCGCCCAAGGACAAGGTCTATACCCGCATGGAGAGCCTCATCCACCACTTCAAGCTGGTGATGCACGGCATCGATATGCCCGTGGGCGAAGTGTACAGCGCCACCGAAGCCGCCAACGGCGAACTGGGCTTCTACATCGTCAGCGACGGCGGCAAGAGCCCCTACCGCATCCACGTGCGGCCTCCTTGCTTCCCCATCTTCAACAGCTTCGACGAACAAGCCCGAGGCACCCTCATCGCCGACGCCGTGGCGATCCTAGGGGCCATGAACATCATTGCGGGCGAGTTGGATCGGTAGGAATCCGTTGTGGAGCCTGCTCCCTGATGGATACGAATGGGACTCTAGGGATTAGCCCGCGCTCCCTGGTGGAGTCGCGTTTTCCTGTCGTTTCCACCCGCGTCCGAAAGCCACTATCACGAGGCCACAGCCCAGGGCGCCCAGGCTCAGGGCCCAGCTGATGCCGATATG
>JAJTBC010000103.1 GCA_021287085.1 Bacillota bacterium
GCGGATTTCTCCCATGCGGGAGGCAAGTACGCCTCGCTCATCCGCAAGGATCTGAGCATCGTGGATGAGCCTCATGTGCCCGCAGACCCCACCGGCAAGAAAACTCACGACCAGATGGTGGACGACCTCCGCGTCCAATGGGGTGCTTCCGAAGGACCTCTCGGCGCCCCATGGCGGCCCAGCAACGTTGACGGCATCGTGGTCTATTCGGGCCGCATCCACGACAAGCTCTGCCGCATCCGCGACCGCATGGTGCTGGAACTGAGTCATCCCGAACGCCAGGAATACGCGGAGGGTATGGCGTGGTGGGACAGCCTCGGCATGGGTGCCGAGGATCGAGCCAACGCCTTGAAGCAGCTTCAAGCCCTCACGGACCAGGAGGTATGGAGCCTCGTCAAACCCATCGAAACCTGGCTGGCCATCCATGAACTAAGCCATGGCGTGGGCGTGAACGGCCATCTTGAGAACGGCAAGGAATCCGAAGACTGCAGCAATCGTGTGCCCACGTGCCCCATGCAATACCTCACCTGGCAGGAAAAGCGCCGCTACCTGCTCTACGGCGAGGTGGGTGGCACCGGCGCCCTTTGCCGCCAGGACCCGCATCATTGCTGGAAACTGGTCAATCCAAAAGGCTGAGAAGACTCACTTCTTCCGTTCCGGCTCCTGGAGGAACCTCGCCAGCAGTCGATCCACCAGCTCCCAGATATCCAGCAGCGCGGCGATGGCCATGACCAGGGCGATGCCCAGCAGCAGGCCGCGGCCCCAGGGGGAGAAGAAGAAATACGTCAGCTTGGGCCATTGCCAGAGAAAGCTGGGCAGGCGCAGATGCTGGGTGATGGCCATTGAAGCCAGCAGCATGCCGCCCCAGAGCAGGTAGAAGAATCGCACCGTCCGAAGCGGAGCATCCCAGCGCAGGGCTCGTGGAGGGCGAGAAGGCATTGAACAAGCCTAACCCAAGGTGGGAGCATCGAAGGAGCTTCACGAGGAAAAGCCCATGGCCCGCGATTTCCAGACCTTCCTGAAACAGCTCGAATCCGCGGGCGAACTGAGGCGCGTGGCCGTGGAGGTGGGCCCGTACCTGGAGATGGCCGCCATCGTGGATCGCGTGTGCAAGCAGCCCGGCGGCGGCACGGGCCTGTACTTCGAGCGCCCCAAGGGCCACGCCATGCCCGTGGCCATGAACGTGTTCGGCAGCCTCAAGCGCATGGAAATGGCCCTGGGCGTGGATCGAGAATCACGAGGCCTGGATGCCATCGCCGACCGCATCGAGAAATTGGCGGCCGAAGCTCTGCCCAAGCCCGGCTCCGGGCTGCTGGACAAGCTGGCCAAGCTGCCGGTGCTGGGCGAAATCGCGGGATGGATGCCCAAGACCGTGCGCAAGGGCCTTTGCCAGGAGATCGTGCTGAAAGGCGACGATGTGAAGCTCTCGGAGCTTCCGGTGCTGACCACCTGGCCCGAGGACGGCGGCCCCTTCATTACGCTGGGCCTGAGCCACGTGCGCTACAAGGATGGGCGGCGCAACATGGGCCTGTATCGGCTTCAGGTGTACGACGATCGCACCTTGGGCTTTCACACTCAGCTTCATCATGATGGCGCGAAGGCGCGTCACGGTTATGCTGCGGGCGAACGGATGCCCCTGGCCGTGAGCTTCGGCGGCGACCCGGCCCTCACCTACGCCGCCACGGCACCCTTGCCGCCCATGATCTCCGAAGTGATGTTCACGGGCTTCCTGCGCGGCGAAGGCGTGGAGATGGTGAAGTGCGTCACCCACGATCTCGAAGTGCCCGCCGATTCGGAAATCGTGATCGAAGGCTGGGTCGATCCCGGCGAAGTGAGGCGCGAAGGGCCTTTCGGCGATCACACGGGCTACTACAGCCTGGCCGACGACTATCCCGTGCTGCACGTGGAAGCCATCACCATGCGGAAGAACCCGGTGTTCCCGGCCACCATCGTGGGCCGGCCGCCCCAGGAGGACGCCTACCTGGGCCTGGCCACGGAGCGCATCTTCCTGCCGCTATTGCGGCTGGTACTGCCTGAAATCCGCGACATGCACCTGCCCGCCGCCGGGGCCTTCCACAACCTCGTGATCCTTTCCATGAAGAAGGAGTATCCGGGGCACCCCCAAAAAGTCATGAACGCCATCTGGGGCACGGGCCAGATCATGTTCACCAAGGGCATCGTCATCGTGGATGAGGACATCGATCCCCACGATTTGAACGAGGTGCTCTTCCGCCTCACCAGCAACGTGGACCCGCGCCGCGACATGCTCTTCACCGATGGACCCCTGGACGTGCTGGATCATTCCAGCGACCGCTTCGCCTTCGGCAGCAAGGTCGGCATCGACGCCACTCGCAAGAACAAACCCTTCGACGATTTCAAACGCGAATGGCCCAGGGATCTCACCTTCCCCGACGATCTGATGGAGCGCGTGAATCGTCGGTGGAAAGAGTACGGATTGTGAAGGGCGCTACCGCCTTCCCCACAGATCGAAGGGTTGGCTGCCGATGAGGGCGTTGAAGGTGCCCGTGGCCGGGGCCCAGCCGAGGCCCGGCTGATAGATGCGGAGGAATCCGTAGGCCAGCTCCACGTAGAACTTCGCCATCATGGTGCGCAGCACGAGGCCGGTGCCGACCCCGCGCACGCCCCGGAACAGGGAAGAGGCATCGGCGGCCGTCAGTCCCACATCGAAGCGGGGCGACACCACGATGGAAAGGCCGTAGGGGCCATCCATGCGGAAGGGCACTCCCAGGCGGGTGGCGAGGAAGTTGGGCGCAGCGAATCCGAGGGCCTTGGAACCCACGAGGAAGGAAGGCCCCCCCAAGGTCCACCAGCGGTCCAAAGGCAGACGATGCCCATAGCCCCACTCCACATCCATATCCATGCCCAACTGATTGGGGCCGTCAACGCGTAGGAAAGGCACCAGGCCCCGGGCCCGGAAGTAGCCCACCCTGAACGGCCCCCTGGGGTCGAGGTCCGACAGGTTTTCGCCGTAGCCGTAGTACCCGCGCAGCATGAGGCCGGAACGCGGGAAAGTGTGGCGGTCAAGGTTGTCCCATTCCGCCGCCAGCATCGCGATGCGCTGGGAGCGGTTTGGGGATCCGAGGCTCTCCTTGAACTCGGCCCAGCGATAGGAGGCCGAAAGACTCACGCGGCCCTGCCCGAAATTGCCGAAACGACCAAAGGCTCCCATGCCCAGATCGGAGCTCTGGATGCGCAGCCCCGCCATGCCACTGGGCCATTCCGGGGCGTTGAAGGCATCGGCCATTTCGGTGCGCTGCTCGAAGAAGGTGCCCTTCAATTCGAGCCCCACGCTGGGAAGGCTGGGGAAGGGCGTGGCCAGATGCAAAGAAGCGCCTTTCTGCAGTCGATTCCGCGCGCCCTGTACCACCAGTTCCCAGCCGGGTAGCGCAAAGTTCAGCCCTCGATAACGGATGCCCGTCTGCCCTCCCAGTGAGCTTTCCCAACCCAACCGAAGATCCAGCGTGTGAGCCTGGTTTCGGGTCGGCGTCAGTTGCAGTTCGGTACCGAGATCGTCGGCCAGGGGCCGGAGCTTGTAGCGCAACTCCGCCAGATGAAGGCGCTCCTCCGCCAAGTCGAGCTGCTGACGCAGGTTGACATTACAGATGGGCTCATTCACCAAGGGTTTCAGCAATCCCTTGAGGTAGCGAACTTCGGATCGGGATTCAGACTGAATGGCCAGATGGGTGAGACGGGGCTCCCGCGCCCTCACCTTCAGAACGCCTGTGGCTTCGTCAAAGCCCGATCCTCGTACATCCACCAAGGGATGCCCATCCAGGATCAGGCGATGCACCCATACACCGAGCAAGGCTCCGAAGTGCTCCGGATTGTAGGGCTCTCCCAGATGAATGGCTGCCTGAAGCTCCTGTTTGAGGCTTTCTCGGAAAGGCTCCGGCGCGTCCACTTCCAGCGACTTCACAGCGGGGTAGCCCACGGCCTCGAATTCCAACACCGGCTCCTGGCCGGGCTCCTCCACCAGGGTCGCTCGGAGATCCTTCAGCCAGCCGTGGGTGATGGCCTGCTGGATCACCACCAGCACATTGCCGCGTTTGAGGAATTCACCCGCAGGCAGGAAATCCCGCAGGATATCGGCGAAGAGTGGCGCTGTGGGCATAGGGCCGCGAAAGCGATACGTCTTGGCAGAGAGTTTTTCTTCGTGATGAGGCACTTGGGAAAGAATGCGTTCCCGAAAGATCCCTTCCTTTTCCTCGAAAGCGGCGTAACCGGCGTCCACCAATTCATAAAGCTTGGCGCTGTAGTCGGTGAAAGCCACATCCTTGAGGTGGGGGCGCACCACCACATCCGCCGCCGCGAGGCTTTCCCGCTGCTGCTGCTCGATGACCAGATCCAGGCTGCGCGTGGCCACGCTGAGGAAATTCGTGGTGTAGCGCCGCTCCATGGCGTTGCTCACATCCACCGCCAGCAGCACCTGGGGATAGAAGGTGTTGCGGGCCTGGAACACGGGAATGTTCTCCACCAGCGCCCCGTCCACATACTGCTGGCCGTCGATGAGCACGGGCTTGAATGCGCCGGGCACAGCCATCGCAGCGCGCAGCACCTCCACCATGTCACCACGATCGAAGAGCCGACCTCGTCCGGTCTCCAGATTGGTGGCCAACACGCGCAGTTTCACGCGCAACCGATCGAAATCGCCACCCGTGAAATAGACGCCGCGCGCCAACAGGCCTTCGAGGGTACGCTGCACTTCGTGGCCGGTCTTCAGCCCCAGCGCGATGCTGGGCAGCCCTTGTTGAACTTGAAGACTCAATAGAAAGCCATTGTCGGCTTCTTCTTCTTCCAGGGTGCGCCCCGGCGTGCGCATGAGGGGATCGAGAAAGGCCCGCCCAAAATCCACGCGACGGAACAGGGATTCGATTTCCCGCCCCGAGTACCCGCAGGCGTAGAGCGCCCCCATGAGCGATCCGGCGCTGGTGCCCACGATGTAATCCACGGGATAGCCCGCCTCGTCGATGCGCTTGAGCACACCCGCGTGGGCCAAGCCCCGAGCCCCACCGCCGCTGAGCACCAACGCCACGGTGGGACGGCCTTCCACCTCCACCCTGGGGGTGAAACGAAAGATGTAATCGGGTTCGATGCGCGTGACCGCAATGGTGGTCGGTCCTTCGGCCCGGAGAACCAGTGCCAAGGACACTGCCAAAGCGATTCGCCGCGCCGAAAGATTCATCCCAGCGCCTCCCGCTGCGCGGCCATGAGCCGTTCGCAGCCGTTCAAACCCAGATCCAGCAGAGCCAAGCCTTCTTCTCGAGTAAAGCTGCGGCCTTCGCCGGTGCTCTGGAACTCCACGATCTCCAGAGCGCCTCCCTGGAGGCCGCGTGCCGCCACCAGATTGGCATCCACGGCGGCCCGGTGATCCTCTTCGTACTCCAGATCCAATACCAATCCGCGCCGCTGGGTGGGACTTTCCGTTTCCACAAAACCCACGCTGAGGGCCGCGATCTGGCGCAGCAGCGCCGATTCCAATCCCGCCCCGCGCAAGGCCAGCACCAGGGCCACCCAGGCGCCGGTGATGGCCGCGCAGCGCGTGCCGCCGTCCGCATTAAGCACATCGCAATCCAGGGTGAGCTGCCGTTCTCCCAGCACCGCAAGATCCACGGCCTGGCGCAAGGATCGCCCGATGAGCCGCTGGATCTCCACGGTGCGGCCCTGCTGCTTGCCTTTGGCGGCTTCGCGATCCGTGCGGGTATGGGTGCTGCCCGGCAACATGCCGTATTCCGCCGTGATCCAGCCGCGTCCCTGCCCTTTCATCCAGGAAGGCACTCGGTCTTCCAATCGCGCCGAGCACAACACGTGGGTGCGGCCCAGTTTCACCAGACAGGAGCCTTCCGCGTGGAGCTGCACGCCGAGTTCAAGGGAAAGATCACGAAAATCGTGGTTGAGGCGCATGAGGTTCCTTGTCTGAATTTTACGGCCCGGATCAACGCTCTGAGCGGTTTGGGCGGCTACTGGCACAGGGTGACGTCGATCTTTTTCACTCGATTTTCATGTCGCCCACCCTCAAAAGGAGTTTCCAGAAAGATTTTGAGGTAGTATTCAGCCTGCAGCGGATCCGTCAGCCGCTGGCCGAAAGCGATGGCGTTGGCGTCATTGTGCTGGCGAGCCAGTCTGGCATGCTCCGGTGAGGTCACCAGGGCGCAGCGGAGATGGGCATGGCGATTGGCCGCCATGGAAATGCCCAAGCCGGACCCGCATACCACCACCAACCTGTCCCACTCGTTCATCCGTTCCGCCGCCTTGTGCGCGTAATCCGCATAATCCACCGAGGGCGTTCCATCGGTTCCGAAATCCACGACGCCATGACCCGATGCCACCGCCCATGCCTTGAGACGTTCCTTCAGGACATAGCCCGCATGATCGCTTGCAAAACCGATTCGCATCACCATTTCTCCCAGGGAATGTGACGGCCATGACCCGCCCCATCCTCCAGTATCGCCCCATGGATCGCGGTTTCATCATCGCGCTTTCGGAACCCGCCGATCCCGCCACCTGGCAGCGCATCCTGCGCAGCCTGCCTGGCAATCTGCCGGGCCGCGACCGCCTGACCCCGGCCCGGGCGCGGCTTTTTCTGCCCGACGGTTCCCTGGTGGAGGCTCATACGGTGCCCCTGCGGTGGCAGCGGGCACTGCCCTGGCTGGCCAGTCTTCCGGACGAGGCCGACCGCCTGGGCGGCAGCTTGGCGTTCTGGGCGCGGGCGTTGCGACTGCTGCAATCCCTGGTGATCCGAGGCGCGCTGCTGCCCCAATTGGGCACCCAGGGCCACCCTTGGCGCGCCACCTGGGGCATCAGCCTCACCAGCCCCGCCGACCGCGAAACCTTGGCCCGTCTGGCCAAGGCCATGCCTCCTTCCTCCCTGGCCTTCCCTGAGGACGATGCCTGGGTATTCACCAAGGGGCTGGCGCTCGGCACCCTGGACACGGAGGAAGTGGAAGACGATCTGGCCATGCCGCCTTCGGCCGAAGGACTGCTGCGCGCCTTCCTGGAAGACGGCGCCGATTTCCTGGTGCGCTTCGTGGCGGCGGCCCTGCGGCCCGGCGAAGACCCGCGCCTGGGACAGATCCACCGGTTGCGAGGACACAAGCGGGATCGCCTGTCCTGGGACGAGCGGCTCATGGTGGCCCTGTCCCATCCCATGAACGAATTTCCCACCACGGGCGTCACCGAGCGCACCCTGGGCGAGCAGTTGGAGCAGTGGAGCGAGGGCGCGCGCTCCCAATGGCTGCGGCCCAGCTTGCGTTTGGAGGCGCCAGCGGTGCCCGCCAATCGCGATGCGATCCAGGAAGCCGACCGCCTCAACGAAGAAGGCTGGATCCTGAAGATCGGCCTGGAAAGCCCCGAGAGCGGCTTCATCCCCGTGGGACGGCTCTGGGAATCCTCCACCGAAACCGAGGTGCTGGAGGCCCGCAAGACCCTGCTGCGAGGCGTGGCTCGCGCCGTGCCCTTCTTCCCGCCCCTGCAAGGCGCCCTCTCGGGCCAGAAGCCGGAAGACCTCGTGCTGCTGCCTAGGGAGGCTTGGTCCTTCCTCACCCAAGGCGCCTCGCAACTCAAGGAAGCCGGTTTCCTGGTGGACCTGCCCGAAGGCATGGCGGAGTTCGGCGGCGCACGAAGGCTGCGTGCGAAAGTTCGCCTGGGCGCCCAGAAGGTGGCGCCCGCTCCCAACGCTCCCCCGCAAAGTGGCCTGAGCGGGGCCGTGTCGGCGGAATGGTCCTTGATGCTGGGGGACGACACCCTGGCCCTGGAGGATTTCGCCCAGATCGCCAGCCTCAAGCACCCGCTGGTGGCCTGGAAGGGCAAGTGGGTAGCCCTGGACCCCGAAACCCTCAAGCAGATCACCGCCGTGATCCAAGCCAGTCGCGGCGCGGGGTTCGAGAGTATGAGCCGGGGCGAGGCCCTGGCCGCGGCCCTCACGGGCACGGCCCGCATTCCCGGCGTCACCGAAGCCATCGAAGTGGAAGTGGCCGGAGATTTCGGTTCGGCCCTATCCGAATTGAAGAACTTGCCGGACAAGCCCATCACTCAGCCCAAGACCTTCAAAGGCCAGCTGCGGCCCTATCAGCTGCGCGGCCTGGCATGGCTCGATGGCCTCGCTCGCCTGGGCCTGGGCGGCATCCTGGCCGACGATATGGGCCTGGGCAAAACCATTCAGGTGCTGGCCCTCATGCTGCACCGCCAGGAGCAAAGCCCCCAGTTCGGCCCGCCCACGCTGCTGGTGTGCCCCACCTCCCTGCTCGGGAATTGGGAGCGGGAAATCGCCAAATTCGCGCCCACGCTGCCTTTCTTCGTGCATCACGGCAGCAACCGGGACGCGCTGCCCAATTACTTCAAGCCCCACACCCTCGTGTTGACCACGTACGGCGTGATCCGCCGCGAAGAGGAGATGTTCACCTCCCGTGAATGGTCCATGGTGGTGGTGGACGAAGCCCAGGCCATCAAGAATGCGGGCAGCGCCCAGGCCAAGACCGTGCGCCGCCTCAAGGCGCCCTGCAAGATCGCCCTCACAGGCACGCCCATCGAAAACCGCCTGCTGGAATTGTGGTCGATCCTGGCCTTCGCGCTGCCCGGCTACCTCGGCAGCGAAAGCAGCTTCAAGGAACATTTCGCCTCGCCCATCGAGAAGTACCGCGATCCCGATGCGGCGCTGGAACTGCGTCAGCGCGTGGGCCCCTTCATCCTGCGCCGCGTGAAGACCGACCGCGACATCATCGAGGATCTGCCCGAAAAGAACGAGATGAAGGTCTATACCCAGCTCACCAAAGAGCAGGCGGGACTTTATCAAGCGCGGGTGGATCAGATGGAAAAGGATCTGGCCGCTTCCACGGGCCTGGAGCGCCGGGGCCGTATCCTGGCGCTGCTCACGCACCTCAAGCAGATCTGCAACCACCCCAGCCAGTTCCTCAAGCAGCAAGGGCCGTACAAGGGCCGCAGCGGCAAGCTGGAGCGCCTCACGGACATGCTGGAAGAAGTGCTGGAAAACGGCGAGCGGGCCCTGGTGTTCACGCAATTCCGGGAAATGGGCGACCGCCTGCAGGTGCACTTCGCCGATGTGCTCGGCTTCGAACCGCCCTTCCTCCACGGCGGCACCACCCGCGAACAGCGCGATGAAATGGTGCGCGCCTTCCAGGAAGATGCCGATTCGCCCAAGGTGCTGCTCCTCAGCCTCAAGGCGGGCGGCGTGGGCCTCAACCTCACGGCGGCCACCCACGTGTTCCACTTCGACCGCTGGTGGAATCCGGCGGTGGAAGATCAGGCCACCGATCGCACCTATCGCATCGGTCAGACCCGCGACGTGCAGGTGCACAAGCTCATCACCATGGGCACCCTGGAAGAAAAGATCGACGCCATGCTGGAAAGCAAGCGTGATCTCGCGGATCGCGTGGTGGGCAGCGGCGAAGGCTGGCTCACGGAGCTGGACGACGACGCCCTGCGCCGCCTGGTGGCCCTCGACACCGACGTGGATCTCATGACCGATGACGAAAATGGCCATGGGAATGGCAACGGTCATGCAGAATCGACTTCCACCGCCATGGAATCTGAAGTCGAAACCAACGCACCCAACGCACTCAAGGCGCCGCCCCGTCGGCGCACCAGCCCCAAGAAAGGGGTGCTCCCATGATCCACTCCGGCGAACGCTTCGGGGCTACCTGGTGGGGCCGCCTCTGGATCCAGGGCCTCGAACAACTGAGCGACGATTTCGAGAACCGCCTTCCCCGTGGCAAGAAATACGCGGAAGAAGGCGCCGTGAGCCATTTCACCGTCAAGCCCGGCGAGATCCAGGCCAAGGTGCATGGCCGCAAAACCTACGACGTGACCCTGGGCCTGCCCGCCCTCACGCCCACCCAATGGGAGCGCGCCCTGGAGCGCATCGCCCAGGAAAGCCGCTTTGTGGCGAGTCTGCTCGCGGGCGAAATGCCCCAGGGCCTCGACGAGACCTTCCGCGAAGCGGGCGCCAGCCTCTATCCCCGGGTGCCCAAGGAACTGCAGACCCACTGCAATTGCCCCGATTGGGCCAACCCTTGCAAGCACGTGGCCGCCGCCTGCTACATCATGGCCGAGGCCCTGGATCGCGATCCCTGGCTGCTCTTCGATCTGCGCGGCAAGACCAAAGACGAAGTGCTGGAAGGCCTCCAGGCCCTGCTGGATGCCTCGGAAACGCCTGCCGGCCCTGCGCCTCGCAAGCGCGGTCGCCCCAAAAAGACCGTGCCCCTGCTGGAACTGATCACCCGCAAGAACGCCATGGTGGACCCCTGGTTCCGCATGGACTCCGAGGATTTCGACGCCTTGGCCGCGCCTTTGCCGGAAGTGGTCATCCCCCGCAACCTGCCCCCCGATCCCAGCGTGTTCGTGCAGCTCGGCCCCCTGCCCCACGCCCGCATCGAGACCAGCCTCAGCCTGGCCGCCCTCATGCACCGCACCGCCCAGGTGGTGCAGACCCAGATCGAAGAAGGCATCGGCACCCTCGAAGATCCCGAAGCGGAGCCCGCCGCGCCTTCGCCCTTCGAAAGCCATATTCCCAAGGGCCTCATGCCCCCCACCCGCAACTGGCGTGGCAAGCGAAGGCGCTGGGGCAGGCAGGGCTGAGGGTTACGGCATTCCCAGCCACTCTCCGCTCAATTTCAATCTCGTGATGAGTTCGGAAAAGCGCTCCACGGGAAAACCCATGACCGTGGCGAAGCTGCCTTCGATGGCTTCGATGAAAAGGGCGGCGATGCCTTGCACGGCGTACCCTCCGGCCTTGTCCATGGGTTCGCCGGTGGTGGCATACCAGCGGGCCTGGGCTTCGCTCAC
>JAJTBC010000320.1 GCA_021287085.1 Bacillota bacterium
GCCGGTCATATCGCCGAACTGCCCGGCACTCTTGCCCCAGCCCTTGGCGCCCAGGCTCTGGCAGGCGTCTTCGATCACGGGGATGCCGTGCTTCTGGGCCACGGCCATGATGCCGGGCATGTCCGCCAGCAGGCCGAAGAGGTGCACGGGCATGATGGCCTTGGTGCGGGGGGTGATGGCAGCTTCCACCAGCGCGGCGGTGGCGTTGAAGCTGGCGGGATCGAGATCGATGAAGACCGGCGTGGCGCCGGTGCGGGCCACCACGCCGCCCGTGGCGAAGAAGGTGAAGCTGGGCAGGATCACTTCGTCGCCCGCCTTGATGTCGAGGGCCATGAGGGCCACCAGCAGCGCGTCGGTGCCGCTGGACATGCCCACGGCGTGCTGGGCGCCCGAATAGGCCGCCAGTTCCGCTTCCAGGCCCTTCACGTTCTCGCCCAGCACAAAGCTGGATTTGTCGATGAGGCCCGAAAGCCCTTCGAGGATCTTGGCCTTCACGGCGCTGTTCTGGGGCGCAAGTTCGAGCATGGGCACGGGCATGGGAATCTCCTGGGAAGTCACCAGTATGGCATCGCCGCCTCCATGAAAACGCCCCCGGATGGGGGCGCTTTGCGGTGAGGCAGCGTTTTTTTAGTCGGTCACGGCGAACACGACCTTGTCGTTCTTGAAGCGATCCTTGGTCAAGAACTTGATGGTGGCGGTGCTCTTGTCCTCGCTGATGACCAGGCTGTAGTGCTCGTCCTTCACGTACGAGCCCGGCACCACGCTCACCTTGCCGATCTTGGCCAGACCCACATCGGAGGCCTTGATGACCAAGGTGTCGCTGGCGCGCAGATCCAGAGCCTTGTTGAACACGGAATCCGTCCAGTTCTTGCCGGCACGATCCTTGGCGAACACGGGCACGATGATGACGCCATCGGTTTCGAGCTGCTTGCGGGAACCCACCACGTAGTGGAGGCTGTTGAGCTTGGCCTTCTGCTGCTCGTTGGTGGCGGAAAGGGCGTTCATGTCGTCGATGAGCTTGGCCTTCTCGGTGCGCAGGCCCTCGATCTCGGAAGTGATCTTGGCCTTCTGGGAGAGCAGGTCGTTCACTTCGTCCTGGAGCTTCTCGCCGTGGGCCACGGCGGTGTCGCGCTCGCCTTCGATCTTTTCGCGCTCTTCACGAATCAGGTCGTTGGGCGTGATGCGGGCCTTGCCCTGGCTGACCCAGGTGCCGTACACACCGTTGGTGTAGAAGTGGTAGATCTCGAAGCCGGGAGCCAGCTTCTCCATCACGTTCACGCGGCTGATGAGGCGCTTGGCTTCGGTTTCGCTCACGCCCCGCTTGCGCAGGTAGCGCAGGGCCATGGTGTAGTGGTTGTCGTTCTCCCGCGCCACTTCAGGCTTGGGAAGCTGGGCCTTGATCTTGGCGATCTGCTCGTTGAGGGTCTTGATCTCCTTGTCCTTGTCCAGCACTTCCTGGAGCAGGGCCTGGTACGAGCTGTTCTTTTCGGTCTTGATGCGCTCTTCCAGGGCCTTCTTCTGCTCCTCGGTGAGCTGCATGGTCTCGCCGGGCCGAATGCCCGTGACCCCAGCCTCCTGGAGCTTCTGGGTCTGATCCTGGTTGATGGCCTGAGCCTTCTGCCCCAGCTTGTCCACTTCGCCGATCTTCTCGGCGATGTCCCTGAACTCCTTGGGCTCTTCGGGGCCTTTCTTGTGGTTGCAGGCCAAGGTGAAGGACAGGGCCGCCACGGCCAACGCCCCGGCGAAGGATTTGAGGAAACGATTCAGCGTCATGGGAGACTCCCCCGAGAAAGGTGCGGATGATGCGCCTTCACCATAGCACGAAGCCCGGCGGGGTGCCGGGCTTCGCATTGGCCTTGTGCTGAAATGACTACTTTTTCGCAGCCAAAAATTCCTGGGCGGCTTTCACGCCCGCATCGAAGGCCTGCTCGTTGAGGGGGATGAGCTTGGCCTTGTCCTTGAGGGCCTGCTTGATGGAGGCCATGAAGGTTTCCTTGGGGAAGAGGTTGGTGGCGGCCTGGAGGGCGCCCAGGGCCACGATGTTCTTCACCACGAGGTTGCCCAGGGTGGCGGCGATCTCGGCGAAGGGCACGCCCACCACGGTGATGCTGGGGTGCATGGGCTTCACATCCTTGGCGATGGAGCTGTCGTAGATGATGAAGCCGCCCTGCTTCACGGTGATGCCGAACTTGGCGAGGCTGGGGGCGTTGAAGGCCAACAGCACGTCCGGCGTGGGGCTGGCGGGGTTCAGCACTTCCTCTTTCGCCACGTGCACGTCGGCGTAGCTGGTGCCGCCGCGGCTTTCGGGGCCGTAGGCGGGAATGTGGGTGCCATCGAAGCCTTCGTTGATGGCAGCGGTGGCGATGAGCATGGCGGCGGTCTGCGCGCCGTCACCGCCGGAGCCCGCCAGCTTCAGGCTGATGTCGTGGGCGTTCAGGTGGGTGGGGAAGTCCTTGCAGAAGCGACCCGTGCCTTCGGAAGAGGCGCCCACGGCCTTGAGGAAGGGCTGGGCCTCGAAGCTGGGCTTGGGCAGCTTGAACCAGGGCTCGGCGGTGACATCCTTCTTCACCCCCAGGGGGAAGATGGGCACCATGTTTTCCTTGATCCACTTCTCGGTCTTGTCGGGGGTCATCTTCAGATGGGTGGGGCATTCGGCCAGCACTTCGATGAAGGCGTAGCCTCGGCCTTCCTTCTGCATCTGGATGGCCTTCTTGATGGCGCGGGCGGCCTTCTTGCGCTCGGCGGGGCTGAAGAGCGCCACGCGCTCCACATACACAGGGCCATCGAGCTGGGCGATGAGTTCGGCCATCTTCAGGGGCTGGCCGTTGAAGATGGTGCGGCCATCGGGGCTGGTGGAGGACACCTGGCCCATGAGGGTGGTGGGGGCCATCTGGCCGCCGGTCATGCCGTAGATGGCGTTGTTGATGAAGATCACGGTGATGGGCGCGCCGAGCTGGGCGGCGGCCACGGTTTCAGCCAGGCCGATGGAGGCCAGATCGCCGTCGCCCTGGTACGAAATCACCATGGCTTCGGGGTTGGCCATCTTGTGGCCGATGGCCACGGCGGCGGCGCGGCCGTGGGCGGCCTGGGTGTTGCCGGTGTCGAAGTAGTAGTAGGCGAACACCGAGCAGCCCACGGGGCTCACCAGCACGGTGTTGTCCTGGATGCCCAGTTCGGCGATGGCGTCGGCCAGGTACTTGTGGGCGAGTCCGTGCCCGCAGCCGGCGCAGTAGTGGGTGGATTGGCCCTTCAGGCCTTCGCCGTGGGCGTGACGCTCGAACTTGTTGTAGAAGACGGTGGACATGCGAGCCTCCTCACTTTCCGACGATGGATGTCACGTGTTCGACCACTTCGGTCTGCTGGGGCAGCAGGCCGCCGAAGCGACGCACGTGGGTGATGGGGGGCAGCTTTTCGACGCCCGCCAGGCTGAGGGCCAGCCGCAGTTCGTTCTCGATCTGGCCGCCGGCGTTGGCTTCGACCATGACGATGCGCTTGGTCTTGGGCAGCAGGGCCTTGAGCTGTTCCACGGGGAAGGGCCAGATGGTGACGGGACGGAAAAGCCCAGCCTTGATGCCCTTTTCCCGCAGGTTCTGCACGGCGCCCTTGGCGGCGCGGGCGGGGGTGTTGCAGGCCACCAGCAGCACCTCAGCGTCGTCGGTCATGAAGGTTTCGGCACGGGCTTCGGCCTTCATGGATTCGTACTTCTTCTGCAGGTAGGCGTTGAAGGTTTCCAGATCCTGCTCCATGAGCTGGATGGAGGAGATCAGGTTGCCGCGATGGTTCAGATCGCCATACACGGCCCAGGCGGGAATGCCCGCTTCGGTCATGTGGTCGGGCAGCTGCACCTTGCCGGTCATCTGGCCCAGGTAGCCGTCGGCCATGAGGATCACGGGATTGCGGTACTTGAAGCTCAGTTCGAAGGCCAGGATGGTGAGATCCAGCATTTCCTGGGGCGTGCTGGGCATCAGCGTGATGGCGTGGCTGTGGCCGTGACCCAGGCCGTGGCAGGCCAGCTTCACATCGGCCTGTTCGGGGGCGATGTTGCCCAGGCCAGGACCGCCGCGCATGATGTTCACGAACACGCCGGGCACTTCCGCGCCGACCATGTACGACACGCCTTCCAGCATCAGCGAGAAGCCGGGGCTGCTGGTGAAGGTCATGGTGGGCAGGCCCGCGCCGCCGGTGCCATACATGTGATTCACGGTGGCCACTTCAGACACGGCCTGAAGGAACACGCCGCCCAGCTTGGGCTGGAGCTTGGCCATCAATTCGGCGCCTTCGGTGGAAGGCGTGATGGGGTAGCCGAAGACGTGGCGGCAGCCCGCCAGAATAGCGCCGATGGCCGACGCGTAGTTGCCCTTGATGACCAGGGGTTCGGTCTTGGGCAGGGGCACGCGCTTGGCGGGAATCTCCACGGCCTTGGGGGCTTCGGAAATCTTGTCGCCGAAGAGCTTGGCGGGGTCCTGGAGTTCGTAGTCCTCGCCCGCTTCCAGGGCGCGCAGGCCGTAGGGCTCAGGGCAGGCGTCGATGCAAAGGCCGCAGCCGGTGCACTTTTCCAGATCCAGCACCACGGGCACCACGCCGGTGGTGGGGTTGATTTCTTCGGCGAAGGCGATGCAGCCTTTCACGCAGACGCTCACGCAACGGCCGCAGCCCTTGCAGTAGTCCTCAACCAGAAACGGCTTGGGCTTTTCCTTCACTTGAGCCATGGGGTGCTCCTCAGCTAAAGGGATCAAAGGGGGTGGCGGATTCGAAATCGCCCGGCGAATCGAAAGCCGCCCGATAGGCTGAAGTATTGGTTCCGCTTTGTGTGCAGGGGGTCACAAAAGAGCCGTTTCCGGTCACACTTCCCCCATCACTGCCGCGAAAGGGACTTCCCATGATCC
>JAJTBC010000117.1 GCA_021287085.1 Bacillota bacterium
GCAGGAGCTGCTGCTGTTCGCTGTCGGAGAGCAGGCCCCACACGCGAATGGCGGATTCCCGCGGGGTTTTGGGGTTGAGCAGCAGCTCCGACATGATGGGCGGATGGGCCATGAGGGTGGGGTGGCCCGCGATGGCCTCCAGGATGGGGCGGGGCGTCTGCTTGTTGCGGGCGAGGCGCAGCAGGATGCCGGGATCCAGCTGGCGGTCGGCAATCATCAGCGACAGGGTTTCTTCGTCGTTGAACACATCCTGGGGCAGATGGCGGATCAACTCGCCGCCGCTGGAGCGCAGGGTGACGATGCGCTGCAGCGTGGGCATGGCCAGGTAGAGCTCCCGCAGCGTCTCCAGGGCCTTTTGTTTCACGTCGAGGTGGGTGACGCGCAGATCGCGCAGCAGATCCAGCAGCATGCGCGGCGTGGTGAGGCTGGGCAGCAGGCGCAGGGCCGTGGCCTGGGAAAGGTGAGGATTGTGCAGCAGGGCTTCCCGCACGGTGGGATGGTCTCCCCAAACGCGGTGCGCGGCCAGTTTTTCCGCCCGCCCGCCGTCCATGGCCGGGATGGCGGAAAGCAGTTCCCGGGTGGTCAACCCAGGGTTTTCCAGCACGACGGAAAAGACTGTCGCATCGGGATCCCGCAGGGCGGTCATGATCTGTTCGGGCTGCGTGGATTGGTTGGCCAGGAAGACCCGTTCTTCCAGGGAAGCCCACCGGCCTTCGCTCTGGCTGGTGAGGCCGTTGGCCTGGGTGGCGCGTCGGCGCTGGAGGCGGTCGTAGAAGACCTTGATGACCCGCAGCAGGTGAGGGGCTTGGCGCTTGGCCCACCAGGTCACGAATTGGTATTCGGTTTCATCCAGCTGCAGGAAGAGGCTCACGAGGCGCCGCAACTCCTGGGCGTGGTGCTGCCGAGCATCGTGCTGCCGGGCGAGAGCCTCCACGAGATTGCGGCCGATCCTGAGCTTGCGGGCGAAGGGACTGGGCAGGGCGGGGGCTGCGTACAGGGCCTCGCGAATGGGTTCCCGGAAGTACCAGCGGGCCTCGCCGTACACGTCTTCGAAGAGATCGGCATGGCTCGAAGCGCGAATGGCCTCCAGCAGCAATTCCTCCGAAAGGGTGGGATTGTGCAGCGCCGCGAGACGGATCTCGGCATCCTCCTGGGCCAGGGCCTCCCGCAGCTCTTCCTGGACGTGGGTGCTGGAGGCCTGGGTCAGTTGTTCTTCCCTGGATACCTGCACGACTTCGGGGGCGGGGGCTTGGCTCCGGGGCGGTTCCGTGAGGGTTTCCCAATCCTGCTGCTCGGTCGGAAGCGGAGGCAATTCCTGGGTCTGGCCCGTGGGCTGCACTTGTCGGGCCAGTTGCTTGAGCTGCTGCTTCACCACGGCCCTGAGGTCCATGGGCAGCTGGGCATAGACCTGCTTGACCGTATCGGCGCGCTCCTCCCGTTCGTTGGCCGGAGCGCGATCCATGGTGTGCATGAGATCGAAGAGCGAAACGGCCAGTTCGAGATCGCGACGAATGGGTTCCGGCGTGGCTTCGTTGGCGGCCAGCGCATGGAGAATGGGAGCGTGGAGGAGCCAGTGGGGCGTGCGGGCGATGAGCGTCAGCAGGCGCGGCTGGCGCAGATTCTGAGCCAGGGTCTGGATCAGGGCGAACTGGCGCTCCGACGGAAGCTGGGGGCGCAGCAGCACCAGATTGCGGAAATGGAGTCTTTCCTGATCCGTGAAAAGCGCAAGAAAGGAGGGCTCGGATTCCACCATGAGCTCAGCCGCAGTGCTGCGCGTCGAAATCGGGCAGAGTCAGGGCGACGCGGGCGTCCAGCAGGACCGCTTGCAGGCCGGGAATCCTGGAGGCCTCGGCGAGGTGATCGGCCGTACGGAACTTGCCGCCCATGAGGAAGGGCAGACGGGCGTAGTGACTGAGATGTCGAGCCGTCTCGAAATCGGGTTCGCTTTCAGGTTGTTCGGGCAAATCCGCGAAGAAGACGCGACGGAAACCCTGATCCCGCAGGCTCTGGAGGGTCGCCTGGAGCGGAAGCCCACGGTTTTCCGAGGCCCGGGGGCCCGTGATGGCGGCCACGAGATGCTCGTGGAACCGCGCCAGAAGTTGATCCACCATCATCGACGAGCGGGATCGGATGGCGCCCACGATCAGACGAGAGGCGCCATGATCCAGGAAGTACTGGGCGTGATCCGAGGTGCGGATGCCGCCTCCCACATGGATGCAGCCCCCAGGACAAGCCCGATGGAAGGCGCTCATCAGCTGTGCCAGGCAGGGGCGGTTGTGGGTGGGGCCCTGCACCGCGTTCACATCCACCAGACAGATGCGCACGACGCCCTGATCCACCATCCTGTGGATCCAGTCCATGGGGTCCGAGGCTTGGGAAGGCGCGCAGCCAGATGCAGTTCCCGCCATGGGAACCAGGTTGCCATTCTGGATCTTTAACGTCGGAAGCACCTTCAAAGGGGTCACCTCTACTGGGCCAGCCTCGAAAATAGTAACCGAGGCTGCGGATTGGAAGTGTGCTTTCTGCCACTTCGTCAAATCAGCTTGGGTAGCACCTGACGGGCGGCCTCGATCTGGGCCTGCTTGAGCGTACGGGCGGAAGCCTCGGCCTGGTGAGGGCCTACGCGAACCTGCACCACGAAATGCGGGGCATGATCGGGGCCTCGGCGCTCTCGCAACTCATAGGCGGGAGCGGGCAAACCGAGGCTGGCGGCGCGCTCCTGCAGGGTGGTCTTGGTGTCGTGCTGCTGCCAGGCATCCAGCCCTGTCTCCCGAACCTTCTCTCGGAAGCGATTCGCCACCAGGCGCCTCACCTCGGCGAAACCTTCGGAGCCCGCATCCAGGTACACCGCCGCCAGGAGCGCCTCCACCGCATCCGCCAGCGGTTTGCGGAAGGCGGTCTTGAGGTGACTGGGATCGGATTTGCCGGGCAGCTTCAAGCGCAGTTCCAGATCGCGGGCCCATTGATGGAGGGATTCGGTGCTCACCAGGAAGTGCCTCAACTTGGTGAGGGAGCCTTCGGGCCAATCCGGCTTTTCCTCGAAAAGCAAGGTGGACAGCGCCGCGCCGAAGAGCGCATCACCCAGGTATTCCAGCCGCTGGTTGTCGGGATGGATGCCGCTGCTGGGATGGGTGAGGGCCTGCTCCAGCCAGCGTCGGTCCTGAAACTGGTAGCCCAGGCGCGTTTCCAGGCTCATAGTTCTCCTTCCGGCAGACGCGGGTTCATGCGTTCCCGCTGCATGGCGGCTCGGAACCGGATGTTGCTCTCCAGCTGGCTTCGGGAAATGCCCTGGCGACGGGCCTTGGCGAGCAGGCCAGGAATCTCGCCGTAGCGGCCGTTCTCGTACAGCACCGCCACGGCCCAGGCGTAGGCGGCGGCATTGCCGGGATTGGCGGCGATGGCGGCCTTCATGCCTTCCACCGCCCTGGCCGGATCCTTGTCGGCCAGCTGGATGGCTTCGCTGAGGCTCAGATGGCTGAGGTTCTTGCGCTCGACCACGTCGAGATGGTCCAGGGAGCCCTGGGCGGCCTTGGCGGGAGGCTCGGGGCTGCTTTCGGTTCTCGGCTCGATCCTGGATTCAGGCTTCGTCACGGGAGCTTCAGAGCGGCTGGCCGGAAGGGGCGACGCAGGCGTGTGGGCAGGCTGGCCGGAGGTCGGCGCCGTGGCCACAGGGGCGTGTTCCTCCGTGGGCCGGTTTGGGGTCGCCAAGGGAAGCGATTCCGCAGGCGCCGCAAGGGCTGGGCGGGAGGCGAATTCTTTCCACGCCGCATAGCCACCGGCTCCCATCAACGCAACGGCGGCAGCGCCGATGGCCAGGACCAGCCCGGCTTTGGATCGGCGCGGGGGCACCATGGGTTGGGTGGGGACGCGGGGCGTCAGGACCGCGGTGGCGGCTCCGGCGCCGACGCGGGTGGTGGCAGGCTCCACGTCGCCCTGCCAGGTGGGATCCTTGGCGGCCCGCAGGGCTTTGGCCAAGGCTTCCGCAGTCTGGAAGCGCCGATCGGGGTCCTTCTCCAGGGCCTTGTCGAGCATGGGCCGGATGGCGGGACTGAGGCCTGCCAGGGCCTGGAGATCGATGGGCTCGGGGGCCTCATGCACGATGCGGTACAGAATGGTGGGCGTGGTGTCGCCGGCGAAGGGCTTGCGGCCCGAAAGGGCCTCGTAGAGCATCACGCCCACGGCGAAGAGATCGGACCGGGGGTCGGGTTTGCCGGTGCGGATGTATTCGGGGGCCATGTAGTTGACGGTGCCCATCACCATGCCCGTGGCGGTCATGTCGGAATCGCCCACGCGGGCCACGCCGAAATCCATGACCTTGGCGTGAAGCCGCTTCCCGTCGCGGGTTACGCGAATGTTGGAGGGCTTGATGTCGCGATGCACGATGCCGTGCTGATGGGCGAATCCCAGGCCGTCGCAAACCTGGGCCAGCACTTCCAGGGTTTCCGTGCGGCTGAGGGATTGCTCCCGGAACAGCTCCTCCAGGTCCTGTCCCTTCACGTATTCCATGGCGAGGTACAGTACGCCCTGGTCCTCGCCGAATTCGTAGATGGTGACCAAGTGGGGATGATTGAGGGTGCCAGCGGCCTTGGCCTCCCGCTCGAAGCGGGCCTTGGCCTCGTCGCCCTGGGCTGCGGTGGGCAGGATGGTCTTGATGGCCACCTCGCGGCCGATGGAGGGATCGAGGCCCAGATAGACTTCCCCCATGGCCCCTTGACCCAGCAGGCGTTGGATCTGGAACTTGCCGAGCTTGTCAAGCATGGGACACCGCCTATGCGAAAGCATGGCAGAAGAGATTGGATGTCGTTCAAGGGGCAGGGATCCGGGCAAAGGGTAACTGTCGGCAAGCCGAGACTTGATCCAGGTCAAGTGGGCTTGCACCGCCCATGCTATGTCCATGTTACAAACGCGGGAAAAGCCAAGCCTAGGTATTGATTAGAGAATAATCTGACGCATAATCCATCTATCGAACCTCTTACTGGAGTCCGTTTGAAACCGCAGGATCCCTCTCAGATGCTTCCCGCCGTTCTCGGATCCATGCGTCAGCGCCAGGCCGAAGGCACGCTCCTCCTGGAACAGAACGATGGCAACCGGCGAATCCATTGGGTGGGGGGCAATATCGTCTTCCTCCAAAGCGACGTGGCGGGCGAACAGTTCGGCAACTTCCTGCTGCGGCGTGGGGTGCTGGATCACATGGCTCTCAAAGAGCTGCTGACCAATGACGAGAACTTCCGCCTGGGGCAGAAGGTCGTCCAGTGGGGCTTGATGTCGGAGGCTTCCAGGGACGAGCATCTGCAAATCCTTCAGGAACAGATCATGATCCATGCGCTGGAGCACCCCGTGCTGCGCATGGAGTGGACTTCTGGCCAGACCGAAGACTCCCTCAGCGACGATCTCCGTTTTTCCGTGGACCATCGTCATTTCGTCTGGCGGACCTTCCAGGAAGCCAGGAACGGCGCCAATCTTTGCGATCTGTTCTTCGAGAAATCCAAGTGGCGATGGGTGGCTCCCGGCGAATTGCTGGGACTGGTGCATGACCTTCCCCTCACTCCGGCCCTGGCCTTTGCGTTGTCCTTCTGGAGCCGGATGCCCATGGGCTTCGAGTGGTTCCTTTCGGTTTCAGAATTGGGAGAAGAGGAGACGGCCCGGCTCATCGCCACCCTCTGGGCGCTGGGCGGATTGCATCTGGTGGATGGCGAGGACCCGGAACTGGGCACGCTCGAGATTTCCACCGCTACCTTCGCACCCCTCGCGGCCTCCGCTCCCATCGCGCCGACTTCGGTTTCTACCCCTCCCATCGAGATCCCCCTGGATCAGCAGGAGCAGGGCCATTCGGGGTCCCAGCCCACCCCGCCTCGCGAGTATCTGCAGATCGAGCTGATCGAGCCCGTGACGGGAAGCTTCCCGACCATTGATATCAACCAGTCGCCCCGCAAACCTCCCACGGAAATTGACGAAGGCCCCGTGGCCAGCGCCCGCAAGCTTTTCCTGCGCGCCAAACACTTGCTGAGCCAGGACCGCATGGCCGAGGCCATCCGCTTGCTGGAACAATCCGTAAAGCTGGATCCCGATTCGCCCCAGGCCTACGACCGCTGGATTCTGCTCGGCAAGCACCGCATGGAGAATCCCGCCTGGTCCACCCGCGCCATCGAAGCTCTGCAATCTGCGGCGGGGCTCAAGCCCAAGGTGTCTGAACCCTGGGCGCTCATGGGTGAGGTCTATCACCGCAAAGGGTTCCTCACCCAGGCCAAAGCCTGCTTCGAGCGGGCCCTGGAAGTGGATCCCGAGACGCCCGTGCCTGACGACATGCGCCCTGGCGCTTCGCAACCCGAGGAGGAAGAACCCGTTGGGCTGCTGAAGCGCTTCAAGGGGATGTTCGGAGGGAAGTAGGGGCCTGCCCTAGAGCGCCGCCCTCAAAGCGTCGAAGGCTGCGGGAAGGCCCTCGGGCTTCGTGCCGCCGCCCTGGGCGAGATCCTTCTTGCCGCCGCCGCGGCCTTCGATGGCAGGAGCCATGGCCTTGAGCAAGGCGCCCGCATCCGCCGTGAGGCCGGGAGCCACCGAGACGAGCAGTGCCACCTTGTCGGCGGACACCTTGGAAGCCAGGGCGATGACCGCCTCGCGATGGCGGGTGCGCACCTGATCCATCATTTCCCGCAGCGCCTGGGCTTCGAGGCCTTCCACCGTGGCGGTCACCACGGTGAAGCCGTGAATGGCTTCCACGTTTTCGAGAGCCCCGCCGCCCGTGGCGGCCTTCAGCTTGGCCTCCTTCAATTCCTTTTCGAGCTGCTGGATGCGGGCTTCCTTGGCGGCCACAGCGGAGGCCAGGGTTTCCCGCGAGGTGTTGATCTGCCGGGAAAGGCCGCCCAGCATGGCTTCGTCCTCCTGCAGTCGCTCCAGGGCCGCGAGGCCCGCCACCGCTTCCAGGCGCCGCACGCCCGCCGCCACGGCGCCTTCAGAGACGATCTTGATGGCGCCGATCTGGCCGGTGCTGGCCACGTGGGTGCCGCCGCACAGTTCCACCGAGAAGCCGGGCACGGTCATCACGCGCACCGTTTCGCCGTACTTTTCGCCGAACAGCGCCATGGCGCCGCTCTGCAAGGCCTCGTCGATGGGCATCTCCCGCACGTGCGTGGCCACCGCGCGCAGCGCCTGCTCGTTGGCGAGACGTTCGATTTCGAGCATCTGTTCAGGCTCGATGGGCGCGAAATGGGAGAAGTCGAAGCGCAGACGCTCCGCATCCACGGCGCTGCCCGCCTGCTTTACGTGGGTGCCCAGCACGTCGCGCAGGGCGGCGTGAAGCAGGTGCGTGGCCGTGTGATGGGCGCGGATGCGGGCGCGGCGAGGGGCGTCGATGCTGGCCTGCACGATCTGGCCCACCTTGAGCGAGCCCGTGAGCTCCCGCAGGAAATGCACATGGCGCTTGGGGGCCAGGGCCTTGCAGTCCGCCACCTTCGCGCCGCCGCGCTGACCGTCGGCATCCCAGCTCAGTTCGCCGGTATCGCCCACCTGGCCGCCGCTTTCGGCGTAGAAGGGCGTGGCGTCGAGCACCGCGAAGCCGCTGCCCTTGAGCAGGGGCACTTGCTTTTTGTCCGTATCGAAAAGGGCCACTACCTGGGCCTGGGCGCTGTCCACGTTGTAGCCCAGGAAGCGCGTGGCGGGCAGATCCGCCAGCACCGCAAAATCGCCCTGGAGTCGCACATCGTGGGTCTTCATGGCGGCGCGGCTCTTGGCCTTCTGCTCCGCCAGTTCCTTCTGGAAGCCTGCCAGATCGGCCTTCACGCCCCGCTCCCGGCACCAGTCTTCCACCAGATCCACCGGGAAGCCGTAGGTGTCGTAGAGCTTGAAGATCTCCGAGCCTGCCAAAGTTCCCAAGCTGGTATCGCACTCCTCCAGCTGCTTGAGCCCCAGGGTCAGCGTGAGGCTGAACTGGGATTCTTCCCGAGCAATCACCTTCTGGATGCGGCCCATTTCCGGGGCCAGTTCCGGGTAGGCATCGCCCATGGCTTCCAGCACCGTGGGGGCGAGGCCTGCGAAGAAGGTGCCTTCGATGCCCAGCTTCTTGCCGAAGCGCAGGGCGCGGCGGATGATCTTGCGCAGCACGTACCCACGGCCTTCGTTGGAAGGCACCACGCCATCGAACACCATGAACGTGGCGGCGCGGATGTGGTCCGCCACCACCTGGGAAGCCGTGCGGTTGGTGTGTTCGCCGCGATCTTCGGCCTTCACCCGGGCCACCTTCCAGATGCCTTGGAAGATGGGCGCGAAGAGATCGATTTCGTAGTTGCTCTCCACCCCTTGCAGGATCGAAGCCACCCGCTCCAGGCCCATGCCCGTGTCGATGCTGGGCTTGGGCAGAGGCGTGAGGCCGCCTTTGCCGTCCTGCTCGTACTGCATGAAGACGAGGTTCCAGATCTCCATGATGTCGTCACCGTCGCCGTTCACCAGCTCGGCGCGGTTGCCCGACAGATCCTTGGGGCGATAGTAGTGCATCTCCGAACAGGGGCCGCAGGGGCCCGTGTCGCCCATCTGCCAGAAATTGTCCTTCTTGCCAAAGCGCAGGATGCGGCTTTCGGGCACGCCCGCCGCCTTCCACAGCGCGGCCGCTTCATCGTCGGCGGGAATGCCTTCGGAGCCCTCGAAAACCGTGACCCAGAGCCGTTCCGGGTCTAAACCAAGATTGCCTTCTTCCTTCTTGCCCGTGACGAATTCCCAGGCGAAGCGGATGGCGTCGGCCTTGAAGTAGTCGCCGAAGCTGAAGTTGCCGAGCATCTCGAAGAACGTGTGATGGCGCGCCGTGAAGCCCACGTTGTCGAGATCGTTGTGCTTGCCGCCAGCCCGCAGGCACTTCTGGCTGGTGGTGGCGCGGGTATAGTCCCGGCGCTCCTTGCCCACGAACACATCCTTGAACTGCACCATGCCCGCGTTGGTCCACATCACCGTGGGATCGTCGGCGGGGCCGATGACCGGGCTGGAAGCCACGACCTTGTGCTGATGACGGGCGAAGTAATCGAGGAAAGCGCGGCGGAGATCGGAGGTCTTCATGGGGTCTCGACGAAAAAAGTGTGAAAGCGCGGCTAGGCCAATCAGCCATTATTCCAGCTTCGTTTTGGTTATGTCGCTTCTAAAGAAAAAGCTGAACCCGGAGATCACAGAGGAAGAAGAACGGAGACAATCCCTTCGTACCCTTCTTTTCCTTGTGGCCTTTGCAGTGAGTTTCCCGATCTTCAGTGCCTGAAGTGTCGCATGCCGGTGAAGTAGAGCCAGACGCCCTGGTGGCGGGCGGCGGCGATCACGTCCTCGTCGCGGACGCTGCCGCCGGGTTCCACGAAGGCGCGCACGCCCGCCTGGGCGGCCACTTCCAGGCCATCGGCGAAGGGGAAGAAGGCATCGCTGCCCA
>JAJTBC010000126.1 GCA_021287085.1 Bacillota bacterium
AGCCTCCCGACAGCGCATCCATGAGGTGCCCCCGGCCTGGTGGGAGGGCTTGGCAGGCGCCCCGCTGCTGCAATGCCTGCTGGAAGCCGAGGGCGACGACGATGCCATTCCGTCGGGAGCTTTGGCGGCCCTGCGCCGCGCCCAGGCCGCCTGGGCGCCCAGGGACGATGCGGAACTGGATCTGGAGCGGGCCATCCACAAACTGGAAAACGCCTACGTGCAGCGCGAGCTTCAGGCGCTCAACCGCCAGAATCAGGATCCTGCGGTGCTGGCCGATCCCGACCTTCAGCGCCAGGTGGAAGCCCGGCTCGTCGGCCTGTTGCGGCGGAAATCCGAACTGCAGAAACAATCACGGCACCACAAAATCGCCCTTGCATAAGCGCCGAAGCGGCCTATACTGAAAGGTTCCGGGTCCTTTTGGCATGATGGGCTAGTTCTATCCATCCGGCCCTTCGGATCGCCCTCCTCCGC
Source organism: Bacillota bacterium (assembly GCA_021287085.1). Classification (GTDB taxonomy): domain Bacteria; phylum Acidobacteriota; class Holophagae; order Holophagales; family Holophagaceae; genus JAYREN01. The sequence goes on from JAJTBC010000126.1 coordinate 472, forward strand.
CTTTCCGTTCCAGGATCGAGAGATCCGCGGCTCTTTGAGGTCTTGATGGTTCCCATCCCATCCCACGATAGCTATTACAACCTCACCAAAGCGCTCATTTCTCTCGGTCGCACCCGCGGCTACATCCTGGTGGATGAGCTGAACCAGTTCCTTCCCCCTTCGCCTGCGCTGGTCGAGGACGTGGAAACGGTGGTGAGCTTGCTGGGCCGCCTGGGCATCGGCGTGGGCGCCACGGAGGAAGAGGCGCTGGCCAATCGGGAGCTGCTGGAACCCGAGGTGGTGGCTTCATCCATGCCCTCCAAGCTCGAAAAGGAGCTGGAAACCGAGATCGATAGCCCGGACAGCGACAAGTTCAACGATCCCGTGCGCATGTACCTCAAGGAAATGGGCACGGTGCCGCTGCTCAAGCGCGAGGATGAAGTGGAGATCGCCAAGCGCATCGAAGTGGGTGTGCGTCGGGTCATGCGCGCCCTTTCCCGTTCGCGCCTCGCAGTGGGCCTGCTCATCGATATCGGCAAGATGCTCAAGGAGAACCCCGGCAAGATCCGCGAAGTGGTGGGCCTTTCCGACGAGGTGGACGACGACGAAGATGCCGAGAGCACGTCGGCCACCCAGCATGTGCACCACCAGTTCGAGAAGCTCCATGCCTACGATCAGGCCTTGCAGGAACTCATCGATCTGAAGGCCAGCGGCAAGCCTCTGCCCAAGAAGCGCAAGATCGATCGGGAAATCCTGCTGGCGCGGGGCCGCGTGGCACGGCAGGTGCGCCGCCTGGGCCTGAACAGCCTCGCGGTGACGCGCCTCATCGACAAGATCACCCACGCCCACACTCAGGTGCGGGGCGGCGAGCGGCGGTTGCGGGAATTGCGGGACCGCCTCAAGAATCCCGCCTTCGCCAGCCTGAAGGACAAGTACGAACGGGAGATCCTTCAGATCGAAGCTGAACTGACCCGCTTCTTCACCAAGTACGAAACCACCCCCGAGCGCTTCCACAGCGATTACGCAGCCCTCAAGGATGCGGAAAGCATCAGCCGAGGCGCCAAGGCCGAGCTGATCGAAGCCAACCTGCGCCTCGTGGTGAGCATTGCCAAGCGCTACACCAACCGCGGCCTGCAGTTCCTGGACCTCATCCAGGAAGGCAACATCGGCCTCATGAAGGCCGTGGACAAGTTCGAATACAGCCGCGGCTTCAAGTTCTCCACCTATGCGACCTGGTGGATCCGCCAGGCCATCACCCGCGCCATCGCCGATCAGGCCCGCACCATCCGCATTCCGGTGCACATGATCGAGACCATCAACAAGCTCATCCGCACCCAGCGCGAGCTGGTGCAGAAGCTGGGCCGCGAACCGTCGAGCGAAGAGATCGCCCACGCCATGGACATGCCCGTGTCCAAGGTGCGCAAGGTGATGAAGATCGCCCAGGAGCCCATCAGCCTCGAAACGCCCATCGGCGAGGAAGAGGACAGCCACCTTGGGGATTTCATCGAGGACAAGACCGTCACCTCTCCGGTGGAGCAGGTGGTGCAGGCCCGCCTCAAGGAAACGGTCAATTCCGTGCTGCAGACGCTTACAGAGCGCGAAGAGAAAGTCCTGCGCATGCGCTTTGGCGTGGGCGACGAGGCCTCGGAACACACCCTGGAAGAAGTGGGCAGCGAGTTTGCCGTCACCCGCGAACGCATCCGCCAGATCGAATCCAAGGCCTTGAGAAAAATCAGGCATCCGCGCTATTCCAAAACCCTCAAGGCCTTCCTGGGGTAGCTTGCGGGCGCTTTGATCGAATGGGGCGGCGAATGGGGGAGCTGAGGCCCATGGGGCCGGAGGCGTAGCCGCAGGCAAAACCTCCGCTTCCCTCTTCCGACCCATTCCAGGCATTCTGGTACGAACCAAACGGGGGCGGCTTGCTATCCAAAGAGCAGATGCTGGGTAAGTACCAGATCCTGGAGCGACTGGGTTCCGGGGGCTTCGGTACGGTTTACCTGGCTGAGGATCGACTGCTGCATCGCCGGGTGGCGCTGAAGGTGCCCCATCACCAGACCGACGAACAGGGGCTTCTGCAGGAACCGCGCATCATGGCGGGCCTCAAGCATCCCAACATCGTCGAGCTGATCACCGTGGAAAAGAAGGACGACACCTTTTTCATGGTGATGGAATTCGTGGACGGGGAAAGCCTGGATCGCCGCATCCGCAAGGAGCGCGCCCTCTCGCCGCCGGTGGCGCTGGAGATCGCGGTTGACGTGGCCTCGGCCATCGCCTTCGCCCATGCCCAAAAGGTGATCCACCGGGATCTGCGCCCCGCCAATATCCTGCTCACCTCGTCCGGCATGGCCAAGGTCACGGATTTCGGCACCTCCCGGGTGTTGGCCACCCAGGATCTCTTTGCCCGCACGCGCATCGGCAGTCCGCCTTACATGGCGCCGGAACATTTCCGAGGCCGCGCCGTATTCCAGAGCGATCTGTGGAGCCTGGGCATCACGCTGTATGAAATGCTCACGGGCACCGTGCCCTTCTACGATGCGGACCCGGTGAAGATCGCCCAGGCATTCCAGAATCAGCCCATCGTGCCGCCCCATCTCAAGAATCAGGCCGTGCCCAAGCCCCTTTCGGAAGTGGTGATGAAGGCCCTGATGGTGAATCTCGGGGACCGCTACCTCTCCGCTCAGGCCATGCTGGAAGACCTCAAGCGGGTGCGGGAAGGTCTGGCCAAGGAAACGCGGCCTCTATCCTCCATCACGGCGCCTGGGCGCATGCTTCCCACTCCCTCCGCCGCTGGTTCCCAGACCCAGGCGCGGCTGTGTCGCTACTGCTACCGCCCCTTGCCCCGCAATGCCGTGAGTTGCCCGGTCTGCGGCGAAAAGAACTGAAATGGCGGACGAGGCCCGGCCCAAGGGAATGCGCGCACTGTGGCGCCGCCGCGGGTTTCGCCGCACCACCTATGCCCTGGTGACGGGCCTCGTGGTCTGGGGCGGCGCCTCGTGGACCCTCCGGCGGCCCGCCGTACGCCGCTGGGCCATGGGCAAGCTGGAACGGGTGGTGAAGGAGGAGACGGGACTAACCCTGGAGCTGGAGGACATCGATGTTTCGCTCCTGAAGGGCACGGTGGTGGCCCATCGCCCCCGGCTGGGTGGGGATCTTTTCGAGGTCGAGCGACTGGAAGGCTCCGTGCATCTCGGCGCGCTGCTGCGAGGGCAGGTGCATGTGAAGGACCTGATTCTGGATGGGCCGCGGATCTACCTCAACGAGGCCCGCCTCAAGGCCATCCGTCTAAAGGAGCGGCCCAAGAGCGATACCCCCACCGATTGGCAGGTGGATCGCATCCTGGTGCGAAAGGGATTCCTGGTGGTGGACGAGCCGGCCTGGGGTCTGCCGCACCTTCAATCCTCTTTCTCCGCTCAGGGCGAAGGCAAAGGTCGCAACCGCCTGCGCCTCTTCGTGAGTCTCGACGACCTGCGCGCAGGGCAGGGCGCTCAGGCGCTCCAGGGCCGCCTGGTCATGCAGGGAGAGGTGGATCGCGAAACCCTCAGCCTGCCGCAGGGCGCCATGCGCCTGGGCCGTTCCCAGATTGCGCTGCACGGCACCTACGACACCAAGACCGAAAAGATCGCCGCCGTGGCGCAGGGAAACCTCGATGTCGGACCATTGCAGCGGCTCTTTGCTCCCAAGGCCGGGGATCTTTCTGGATGGGTGGACCTCAAGGCCGAAGCCTGGGGCCAGGTGCGGCAGCCCGCATGGAAACTGGCGCTGGATGGCCGCGACGTGGCCGTTCCCAAAGCCGGCCTGAAGCCGGGAACCCTGGCCTTCTCGGCCCAGGGAACCTTCACGGAAGCCAACGTGCATCGCGTGGCCTGGCGCTCCGCCAATGGACAGCTCGAAGCTCAGGGGCAATGGAAAAAGGGCGTTGGGTCTCGCCTGACCCTCGAAGGTCGTCAGATGGATCTGAGTTCTGTGGCGAACCTCTCCAGGGTGGCGTTTCTGGCCAATTCCCAAATGAATCTGAAGGCCAGCGCCTTCGTGCCTGGCGATCCATGGAATGCACCGCCGTTGGATCGCATCGAAGCGGCTCTCGATATGGCTTTCACCAACGATGGCCAGGATGCGGGCCGAGCCAAAGCGCGGCTCAAGGGTGGTCAATTGGTGGCCGACGATGTGGCCCTGGATTTGCCGGAACTGGCCTTCCACGGAACCGCTTCTGGAACCTTCGGGCGCAAAGGTCCGTTGGCGCTGGCTGCGGATGGCGATGTGGACACGGAAATCGTGCTGGTGTCCGAGGTGCTGAAGGTCTGGAATATCGGGCTGCACGAAGGGGAGGGCCCCCAGCGGGTGCTCGTGCCCCTGCCCATGTCGGGCCGCGTGCAGGCCAAGGCGCAGGTGCGCTGGACGCCCAAGGACGGTCTGCTACTGGCTGGAGACTGCGTGGCGGTGCGACCGGGCTGGGAGAACGCCAGGGCCGATCGCATTCAGGCGGAGGTTTCCATCCGGCGCGATGAGCTGCGGGTGGAGAACATCGAGCTCTGGAAGGGCGAAGGACGCGCCTGGGGCGAGCTGTGGCTCACCTGGGCGGATCTGCCCAAAGGAGTGGACCAGATCGATATGTGCTACCGCGGCGTGGAGCTTCCCATCGAGGAAGGGCTGCGGGCCGCGGGGCTGGACGAGAAAGAGATTCGGATCAGCGGATGGGGGGGAGGCTGGGTGCGGCTCCACGGCCCCTATGACCGCATTCTCATGGAAGGCAGTGCCCAGGCGGAAAAGGCCGAAGTCTATGGCATCCGGATTCCTGCCGCCGAGGGCGATTTCAGCATGGACATCGAGGACAGCCGTCTGCGCGTCAGGAATGTGCGCGTGGGTGAAAGCCTCGTGGCCCTGAAGGAAGGCCTTCCCGGTACGTTGGCCCTCACCGGCGACATGGACATGGATTACCATCGCCGCACTTGGCTGGCCTCGCTGCAAGGGCGCGTGGACTCGGAGCCTCTGGGCCTTCCCGGCCCGCGTTTCCAGGCTCAGGCCGACGTGCGCCTCGAAGGGCCATGGACGAAGCCTGCGGGTGACATGGAACTGCCCCTGGGCCGCGTCACGTTCAACGGCGGGCGACTCTTCCTGGGGCACCAAAGCCTGGAAGGCCTGGAAGGCCGGGCCGTCCACAGCGCAGATGGCCTGGAGGTGCGGCTATCCATGCTTGGCAAGGCGCAACCCTTCTTCAAGGCCGATGCGTGGCAGACGGGTCGGGATCTGGTGGGCGCCCTGGAACTGAGCCTTGGGCCCGAATCCGTGGACACGGCCCATCTCGGCGCACGGCTCAGTGACGACCTGTTGCGTGACCTGCGGCTGCACGCCACGGCGGAAGGGCGCTGGAGTCAAACGGGATTGATCTGGAAAGGCCGCCTCAACGATCTCGTGGCCACGTTCGACGGGTTCCAGTTGCTCCAGGAGCAGCCCACGGTGCTGGAGGGCGATCAGTCCGGGGCCAAGGTGGATCTCCGCCTGGTGGGACAGGCGGCGGGAGAGGCCCGCACCGATGTGGCCTCGTTCCGAGCCGCGGGACGGCTGCCCTTCAACCTGAAAACGCCGTTGGATCTGCGTTTGCAGGGGTCCGCCGAACTGGGTCGCCTCAAGCCCATCGTGAACCATCTCATGGAGCTGGACACCTACTCCCTGCTGGAGGATCTGGAGCCTCAAGGCGCAGCCACCTTCGATCTGCGCCTGGGAGGATACTACGAGGATCCTGCGCTGGATGGCCAATTGCGCCTCAAGCACGGTCGCCTGCTGGTGAAGGGCTATCCGCAGAGCGTGGAGGATCTGGATTTCGTGGTGCGCTTCCAGGGCCGGGAGATGCTCATTCCCCAGGAAGAACCGGCCAGGGGCACCTTGGCCCAGGGCAAGCTCACGCTCTGGGGCAACGCCACCTGGAACTTCGGCGGTCTCGAAAACTACGATCTGCGCGCCGATCTCAGGGATTTCGAATTCCGCGACATCCCGGAAGGTTTCGAGCTTCAGGGAGACCTGGAAGGGGCGCGACTGCAGGGCAACGACGTCGATGGAGGCCGTCTGGAAGGCACGCTCCGCGTGCAGAACATGCTCTACCGCGCCGACATCAATCTGCGGGACCTGATTCTCTCCAACAGCCTGGGCAGCGTTTCCGGCTCCCAGGGCCTCGATCCCGACGATCCTTTGGCTCGCATCGCCTTGGACCTCGATCTTCGCTTGGCCCAGCCTTGGGTGTTCGATACCAACCTGCTCAAGCTGCAGGGACGACCGGAAGGTTCGTTCAAGGTGCAGGGCACGCTGGCGAAACCGGGGCTGAAAGGTCGGATGATGTTCCTGCCGGGCGGTCGCGTGACCAACCTGCTTCCCGCCGGAGACATCGTGCTGGAGCGGGGTTCCGTGGATTTCCTCGATCCGCGCACCTTCAACCCCGTGCTGGATCTGCAGGGCCGAGTGGATGTCACGCCGTACCTGGTGAACCTCCAGATCCGGGGCACCTTGGAAGGCATGAAGATGCAGCCCACCTCCACGCCTTCGCTGCGGCAGGACGAGATCATGGCCATCCTCATCGATCCGTCCCTGGCCCCCACCATCGGCACCCTTTCCAACGCCTCGTCGGACATGTCGTACGGTCTGGCCAAGACAAGCAGCGGATTGCTCACCACCTTGGCCTTGGCAGATTTCCAGGAGCGCGTGCGGCGGGCCTTCAACCTGGATCGCGTGAACGTGGCCTGGCGCGCGGGCACCGAAGGCAACTCCGAAAGCGTGGTGACACTAGGTTGGACGCTGAAATTCCAGGATTGGAAAGTGCCCTTCGTGTTCACCCACAAGAAGACCGGCGAAGTGACCACCTCCAGCGGCCAGTTCGAATGGCGCTTCGGCAACTTCGTGCTGCAGCTCGGCGCCAGCCAATCGGGCTCCTCGGGTCTCAATCCTTCTGGCGAAATCCGCCATAGCTGGAGTCCCCGCTGATTTAACGCGCAGCCAGCGAGGCTTTCAGCGAAGACCGGGAATCACGAAGGCGCGCAGGATTATCTGGGCGAGGCTCGATCCACCTGGCGTTCCCTGCTGCTCTGTTATTCCTCTTTTTCGAGGTCGGCCCAGCGCCGTTCGAGGTGTCGTATGGCAGCCTGGGTGCCTTCCCAGCGGGCCAGGGCCACGGCTTCGTCGGGGCTGCACCAGCGGCATTCGCTGTGTTCATCCAGGGCCAGGTCCACCACGGATCCTGGAGGCACCTCCATGAGGTAGCACAGCTCGCAATTGAAACGGGGCGGGCCGGGCGGAAGGCCCAGCACGGCGGGGTCCACCCAGAAGGTGTGACGGAACTCCAGCGGCCCCAGCTTGCCGGTGAGTCCTGTTTCTTCGCGCAATTCGCGATGGGCCGCTTCCTCCGCGGTTTCGCCGGGTTCCAGACGGCCCGTGACGCTGGACCACCACAGTCCATGCTGAGGCTGGCGCAGCATCATTAGCACTTCGGGGCCGCTTGCGCCCTGTCGCCAAGTGAGGGCGGAAACGCTATGGGTGGATTCCTCTACCGTTTGGGGCTCGTAGGCGAGCACCTCCGTCAGATGGCGCTCCAGGCTCAGGGCGGCCTCTTCCCAGGTGGGCGCGGCATCCCCCAGCAGCGAGGCCAGGCTGCACACGCCTTTGTCCGTGATGCCGCAGGGGGTGATCCAGCGGAAATGATGCAGGCCAGGATTCACGTTGAAGGCAATGCCGTGGGTGGAAAGCCAACGCTTGAGGTGGATGCCCAGGGCCCCGAGCTTCTCCCAGCCCCGCTCCGTTTCCACCCACACGCCGGGGAAACCTTCAAGACGATGGGCCTTCACGCCGAAATCCCCGGCCGTTCGGATCATGACTTCTTCCAGCCCGCGCACGAAGCGGCCCAGATCCTTGCGGCCATCGCCGAGGTTGCAGAGGGGGTACACCACCACTTGCCCAGGACCGTGGTAGGTGACTTGGCCGCCGCGATCCGTCTCGAACACGCCCACGCCCCGTTCGCGCAGGAACGCGTCGTTCACGTGGATATCGCGCCGGGTGGCGTTGCGGCCCAGCGTGAACACGGGGGGGTGCTCCAGGATCAGGATCTGATCGGGCAGGGAGCCCGCTTCCACATCGGAGGCCAGCGACTTCTGCATCCGAAGGCCCGCCTCGTAGAACACGGGCCCCAGGCGGCGGAACTGAGCGGGGCGAGGACTTGAGAAACCACTATCGACCATGCTTTGAGTGTGGAACAGACGGGCGCTTCGTGGCGGAAAAGATTGCAGACCGTTCCCGAAGAAGGCCCGCCCGCGGGTTTTCCCGTGCAGTTCAAGGGCGGAGTCTGCATCCTGGTGGAAGGAGTTGCCATGGAGCGGCTGAAGGTGGAAGGCGAGGGCGGTTCGGAGATCCTGCTGGGGATCGGCCTGGCCTCGCTCGCCTCGCTGGCCCCTGCGGATCGCATCCTCGTGACCGACGCCAACGTACGGCACCACTGGGGCCATCTCATGGAAGGGGAACGGGTGCTGGAAGTGGGCCTCGGCGAAAACGCCAAGACCCTTTCCGCCGTGGAATCCCTCTACGAAGGCCTGTTGCGTTTTGAGGCGGATCGCTCCACCTGCATCGTGGGTGTGGGCGGCGGCATCGTCTGTGATGTGGCGGGCTTTGCGGCCTCGACGTACCTGCGGGGACTCGATTTCGGATTCATCGCCACCACGCTGCTGGCGCAGGTGGATGCCAGCGTGGGCGGGAAGAATGGCGTGAATTTCCACGGCCTCAAGAACCACGTGGGGATCATCCGGCAACCGCGTTTCGTGGCCTGCGATTTCCAGTGCCTGGAAACCCTGCCGGATCGGGAATACGCCAGCGGTCTGGCGGAACTGGTGAAGATCGCCGCCATCGCCGATGCCTCTCTTTTCGCCTTCCTGGAAGCCCAGGTTGAGGCCCTTAGGAACCGGGACCGTTCGTGCCTGGAAAAGGCCGTGGCCCGTGCGGTGGCCCTGAAGGCGCATTTCGTGGCCGTGGACGAACAGGAGCGCGGCGAACGGAAAAAACTCAATTTCGGCCATACGTTGGGCCACGCGCTGGAAAGCCATCTCGGATTGCGGCATGGCGAAGCCGTGAGCCTGGGCATGGTGGCCGCGGCCGAGCTTTCGGTGAAGCGCGGTTTGTTGGCCCCTCACGAAGCTCAGCGATTGACCGCGCTTCTGGATCGTTGCGGCCTGCCCACCCGCGTCGCCCTGGATCTTGATGCCCTGCTGCCCCTGATGGCGCGGGACAAGAAACGCCAGGGCCGCCACCTTGCATTCGTGCTGCTGCAAGGCCTGGGGCATGGTGTGATCCAGCACCTTGAAGTGGCGGAATTGCGGGAGGCCTTGTCGTGATGCGGCTCGGGCCCGGACGCGTCGAAGGGCTCGTGGAGGCGCCTCCATCGAAAAGCCATGCCCAACGCCTCGTGGCTGCGGCGCTCGTGTCGGAAGGGATATCGCGCATCCAAGGCTTTCCCTGGGCGGAGGATGCGCAGGCGGCCCTGCGGGTGGCCGAGGCCCTGGGGGCGACGGTCTTGCGCGATGGCGATGCGGTGCGGATCGGCGGCGGGCTCAAGGCTCCCCAAGGGCCCTTGGATTGCGGCGAGTCGGGCCTTTGTCTTCGCATGTTCGCGCCCATCGCCGCGTTGCTCGAAACGCCCGTCACGCTCACGGCGGAGGGTTCGCTGCGGGAACGTCCTGTGCATCTGCTGGAAGGCCCGCTGCGCGCCCTGGGCGCCCAGGTGGAAAGCCGCGAAGGGAAGCCCCCGCTGAAGGTGCGCGGGCCGCTGCGAGGCGGCGAGGTGGACGTGGATGGAAGCCTCAGTTCCCAGGGCCTCACGGGCCTGCTGATGGCGTTGCCACGCGCTTCCGGCGATTCCCTGGTGAACGTGAAAACCTTGCAAAGCCGCTCGTACGTGAGGCTCACGCTGAACCTGCTGCGGAGCTTCGGTTTCCAGATCGAGGAGGAAGGCGATCTCGCAGCCTTCCGTATCCCAGGGGGGCAGATGGGACGAGCCCAGGAGATCCGTGTGGAGGGCGATTGGTCGGGCGCGGCCTTCTTCCTGGTGGCGGGGGCCTTGGCGGGAACAATCACGGTGACGGGCCTCGACGCGGATTCCGTCCAGGGCGACCGGGCCGTGCTGGAGGCCTTGAAGCGATGCGGGGCGCGGGTGGAAGCGACCGACCTGGGTGTGCGCGTCATACGTCACGAGCTGCGACCCTTCGAGCTCGACGCCACGGAATGCCCGGATCTGTTCCCGCCCCTGGTGGCCCTGGCGGCGGGCTGCGAGGGCATCAGCACCCTGCGGGGCGCTCAGCGTCTGCGGCACAAGGAAAGCGATCGGGCGCTCACTTTGCGGGAAACCTTCGGCCAGTTGGGCGTGGCCATCGATCACGAAGGCGAAGTGCTGCGCGTGCATGGCGGCACCTTGCGCGGAGGCGAAACCCACGGCCACGGCGATCATCGCATCGCCATGGCGCTGGCGGTGTCCTCGTTGGCTTGTCCGCAGGGCGTGACGCTTCACGGCGAAAGCTGCGTCGCCAAATCCTTTCCTTCTTTCTTTCCGTTGCTTCGCCGCGTCACCCAGGGAGTCGCGCCATGAACAGCTTTGGTCGTCTTTTTCGAGTGAGCCTTTACGGAGAATCCCATGGTTCCGGCGTGGGAGTGGTGGTGGATGGCTGTCCGGCGGGCCTGCCTCTGAGGGAGGAGGATTTCGAAGCGGATCTGGCGCGGCGGCGCTCCGGCGCTAAGGGCACCACGACGCGGCGCGAAGCCGACGCGCCTCGGATCGTGTCGGGCGTGTTCGAAGGGCGCACCACGGGCGCACCGCTGTGCCTCCATTTCGAGAACGGCGACGTGCGCTCCGGGGATTACGAGGCCTTGAGGCATACGCCGCGCCCCGGCCATGCCGACCTGGTGGCGCGACAGAAATTCGCAGGCTTCAACGATCCTCGCGGCGGCGGCCATTTCTCGGGGCGGCTCACAGTGGCGCTCACCGCCGCAGGCGTGGTTGCAAAGAAACTGATGCCGAATATCACCATTCACGCCGAACTGAAGCGGGATGAGGATTTCGACACTCGCTTGGAAGCTGCCATCCGCGAAGGGGATTCCCTGGGAGGTCTCGTGGAATGTTGGGTGACGGGCCTTCCGACAGGATTGGGGGAACCCTTCTTCGATTCGGTGGAATCGGTGTTATCACATCTGATTTTCGCCATCCCGGCGGTGAAGGGCGTGGAGTTCGGGGCCGGTTTCGCGGTGGCCCAGATGCGCGGAAGCCAATGCAATGACGCCATTCTCGATGCGCAAGGCACCACTCGCACCCAGCATGCGGGCGGCCTTCACGGCGGCCTCAGCGATGGTAATCCCCTGACGCTGCGCGTGGCGGTGAAGCCCACTTCGAGCATCGCGCGGCCTCAGGACACGGTGGATCTGCGCACCGGACAGCCTGCGCGATTGGAATTGAAAGGTCGTCACGACGCCTGCATCGCCCTGAGAATCCCTCCCGTACTTGAAGGGGCCGTCGCCTTGGGGCTCGTGGATCTTCTGGCCCAGAACGGGGGCCTGGGGCAGATCTGGGGCCAAGCGGCTCCCTGAGCTTCTGGCTTTCCGCTTTCAGCGTTCCCCTGCGGTGAGCAACCAGGCTCCCTGTTCGGCGGGGTGCAGAGCCCAGTGGCCCCAGGTCTTGGGTTTGCGGGTCTTGCGCGAAAGCAGCGGATGCAGCCAGTGGCTGAGATCGCGCAGGGCCTGGGCTTCCCTGGGCCAGTGAAGCTGTCGGAAGGCGGCTTCGAGGCACAGGCGCAGCTCCCACTCCTGGAGCGGCCCGCGCAGCCGCAGCGCATCGGCTTCCACGGTCCAGTGGGCGGCGAGGCGCTGCGCGTGAGCCTCCCTCAGATGCTTCAATTCGGCGATCTGAGCATGGGTTTCCCAGAGATGGGCGTCGAGAGCGGGAGCCTCGGCGCGCATGGTCTTCAGCAGCGCCCGCCAACGGTTGCGGGGCGTGAAGCCCTCCTCGTTGCTGGCGTCCTCTCGCCAGGGCAGTTTCCGGGATTCCAGGTACGCGCGAAGCTCGTCGCGGCGCGCTTCGATGAGCGGCGACCAGCGCAGATCCTGGCGAGGGGCGAGAGGCGTGAGGGCACCCAAGCCGCCGCCCCGGCTCAGCCGCAGCAGCACCGTCTCGGTGTGGTCATCCAAGGTGTGGCCAGTGGCTACTGCCGTGGCCCCGCAGGACGCAGCTTCGGCCCGGAGCCATTCCCAGCGCAGTTCTCGGGCGGCGGTTTCGAGCCCCAGGGAGTGCTCGGCGGCATGCTGCCGCACGTCCAGCCGTGCTTCGGCCAGATCCAGATCCAGGTTTCGGCAAAGCTCGCGCACAAAGGTGGCATCGCTTTCCGCTTCCGGGCGCAGTCCGTGATCGGCGTGGGCCACCATCAGCTCCAGGCCCAGGCTCTTTCGCACAGCCCACAGGAACACCAGCAGGGCTGTGGAATCACCGCCTCCCGAACAGGCCACCAGCACGCGGGCATGACGTACCCCATCCTTGCGTCTCCTGATCTGCTCCAACCATGTGGATTCGTATCTCAGCATGGAGACTCAACAAGGGTGCAAGTGTGATCTATGGATCAATGGGTTGCGATGATGGCTTTGGCGCGATCCACATCCTGGGGGAATACGGTCGGAGGCACTTCGATGCCAGCGGTGACCAGCATGTAGCGAGCGCAGGCCTCCTTGTTTTCCATGCAGTATCTTTGTTTCAGCACAGAGGTCAGGCTCGGCATGTTGGCCAATTTTTCGTTGAAAAAAGGACATTTCTCAATTTTTTCACATTTCATTCCAAACCTCCATCTGGGAACGTGTGCGCATAAGCGGAAGATCCCCTGAACCTAACACGGAAAGACGGGGACGCAGACCTTATCGGTGGGTCAGTTCCTAGGGTTTAGTTTGGCAATTAATGTGAGGAGGGCTGGGGGGATGGGTTTTTCATACCAGAGCCCTTCCCCATGGGCGCATTGAATGAGGCTGCCCCAATGGAGGCTGCGCCCCAGGATGCCCGAACGGAAGGCGGGGTGCGAGATGCGGGTCGCGGGCGAACTGGGATCGGGGGTGAACTGGCTGCCGAAGGCCTCGAAGGCGGCCATGCGGGTATCCCACACCTCGCTCACGTCCACCACCAGGTCCGGGGGCGTGGGGGGATTCACGCCGCCCACCCAGGCTACGGCCCTGGGTCGCCACGGCGCGCCCTGACAGGGATAGTTCTTCAGGCCCGATACGTAGGCGGCTTCTCGGCCCAGCCGGTAGATGCGGCGATGATCGGGATGATGATCGTCGGGATGGGGCAGCAC
>JAJTBC010000128.1 GCA_021287085.1 Bacillota bacterium
GCCCTGGCCACGGTGCTCGCTCAGCAGACTGCGCGGGTGAACCTGGTGGATGTACATGGTCAAAGCAAGACATGGCCCCTTCCTCCAGGTAGTCTCGCTTTCACCTTCTGTCAGGTTCCCGTGTTGATTCATCGCGGTGGACCGGTGGGCCTGAAAGCGTTGCTGTGCGATGGCCGCTCCGTTGAGCAGCCAAACCTGGTTTTGGGAAGCGAATGGAGCGCGCATTTGTTCCATCGGGCTGGCTCCATCCAGGCCATGGAAGTCCATTTGGGGCGAGTCTGACGGAACCCTGATATAGACATCATCCAGGATGGAGGCGAATGTCTTCGGTCACTTCCCAGAAAGGGAAAGGATTCTAACCACGACCTTTACGGGTACCTTCGCTGGGCGAGGAACCAATCGCCATAGAAAGTGTCAAACCACACCAACACATCCTTTGAAACCAAAAGTTCCGCATTTCTAGGTAAGGCATTTCCAGGAAGGAGGAACCCTTCGCAAACCCTCACCAGCCCTCGGCTCGCTCCGCCAAACAGCGTTCAACTTTCGGAGCGAGTTTTGTGCGAGTCGCAAAAAAGGGGCAGCCATCTGGTGCCACGAAAAACAAAAAAGCGCCTGATTTCTCAGGCGCTTTTTGCTGGTAGGGCTAACGGGATTCGAACCCGTGTTGCCGCCGTGAAAGGGCGGTGTCCTAACCCCTAGACGATAGCCCCGTTAGGGTTCGCTGGTGGGCCCAGCGCGACTCGAACGCGCGACCAACGGCTTAAAAGGCCGCTGCTCTACCGACTGAGCTATGGGCCCATGCCGTGGGAGGCACGAAAGGCTATTGTGCATGGGTCGCAGGAACAGGTCAAGGAAAGAAAATGGAGGCGGGGTTTGGTTGGATGAGGTGGGCAGTGAGCCTGACGGAAGCAAGCTTTTCCAGCAGATGAACGAGATGGGTGACAACGGGGATCGAGATACTCCAGGATGATTGCGCAGGGGCGCTGCGAGGGCGCTCCCGTGCTGAGGGAGACCCTGTGACATCCGTGGAATCTTCATCCCGCGATCAAGAACCGTTTTCGGCCTTGGTGAAAGCCCTCATGCACAGTCATCTTTCGGAGCCGCTCACGCGGCATTTGGATGCGGATACGCTGCCCAGTCGGGATGCCGTGATCGCGCTGGTAAAACAACTGCGGGAACTCCTCTTCCCCGGCTACTTCGGCAAACAGCCAGTCTGCCTGAGCCGCCTGGAATACACGCTGGGCGAGCACTTGAGCGAGATCGAGGTGCGGCTGCGGGAGCAGGTGACTCGGGCCCTGCACCATTACGCCGCGCGGCATGACAGGGCGGTGCCGGAAGGAACGGCGCAGGAACTCGTTCACAGCTTTCTGTCGCGACTTCCAGACGTGCGGGCACTGCTGGCCACGGATGTGAAGGCGGCCTTCGAGGGCGACCCTGCGGCGGCAGACACCGATGAAATCATCTTCTCGTATCCAGGCATCTTTGCGATCACGGTGCATCGTCTCGCCCACGAACTGCATCGCCTGGAAGTGCCTCTGATTCCGCGCATCATGAGCGAATATGCCCATTCGGTCACCGGCGTGGATATCCATCCTGGCGCGACGTTGGGTGAGGGCTTCTTCATCGATCACGGCACCGGCGTGGTCATCGGCGAAACAGCGGTCATCGGCGATCGGGTGAAGATCTACCAAGGCGTGACGTTGGGGGCGCTCTCCACGCGCGGAGGCCAATCCCTGCGCGGCATCAAACGACATCCCACCCTCATGGATGAAGTGACGGTCTATTCCGGCGCGTCGATCCTCGGCGGCGACACCATCATCGGTGAAGGCGCGGTGATCGCCAGCAACGTGTTCATCACGCAGTCAGTGCCCGCCCACACACGCGTCAGCGCCACCTCGCCGGAACTGCACTTCCGCGAGCGTTAGCCTTCTTCTTCAGCGAACAGCGGATGGCTCAAGTAGCGTTCGCCGGTATCGCACAGCATCGCCACCACGGTTTTCCCTTCCCCCAATTCCGCCGCGAGTTGAAGGGCCACATGAACGATGGCTCCCGTGGAGATCCCTGTCAGCAGCGCTTCTTCCCGCGCCAATCGGCGCGCCGTACGAAGTGCATCCCCATACTCCACATCCACCACGCGATCGTAGATTTCACGATTCAACACCGCAGGCACGAAGTTGGCGCCGATACCCTGGATCTTGTGGGGACCCACTCGACCTTGCGTAAGCAGCGGACTATCTGAAGGCTCCACGGCCACCACACGAACGCCGGGCTTGCGCGCTTTCAGCACCTCGCCCACGCCGGTGATGGTGCCACCCGTGCCGATACCTGCCACGAACGCATCCAGCTCCGGCACCTGTTCCAGAATCTCCAAGGCCGTGGTGCGCCGATGGATCTCGGGGTTCGCCGGATTCTCGAATTGCCGCACCTGGAAATACGTGGCATCGGCCTGAGCCATGGCTTCCGCCGTGTCCACCGCACCCTTCATGCCCAGGGCGCCGGGCGTCAGCACCACCTGGGCGCCATAGGCCTTCGCCAGTGCGCGGCGCTCGGGCGTCATGGTATCGGGCATCACCAGCGTGAACGCATAGCCCTTGGCCGCAGCCACAAAAGCCAGCCCCACGCCGGTATTGCCGCTGGTGGCCTCCAGCAGCGTCATGCCAGGCTTCAGGCGTCCTTCCCGTTCCGCCGCTTCGATCATGGCGAGGGCAATGCGATCCTTCACAGAACCGCCAGGGTTGCGGCTTTCCAGCTTCACGAATACGGTGGCGCTGCCCTTCGGCACCATGCGATTCAAGCGCACCACGGGCGTACCGCCGATGAGCTGATAGACGTGATCCACGCGAAGGGGATGAGACATGGGCACTCCTGCAAAGATCCATTTTCACCGGATCTTTGCGGAAACGTGGCGAACGGTCGCGTTACTTGCCTGTCAATTCCTTCACGAGATGAGGCGCATCGGCGATCTTGCGCAGGGTTTCGAGGATGGCGCGAGCATCGGCGGCCACGGCGCGCTTGGTGTCGGCGTCGTAGATGTAGTAGCCGCCCTGCCCTTCGTACACGCTATCGAAGTTGATGCCCACGAACTCCCCTGCGGGATTCACCACGGGGCTGCCGGAGTTGCCGCCCACGGTGTCGCAGGAGTAGATGAAGTTGAAGGGCGTGGCAAGATCCAGTCGGTCGCGGCGATCCAGCCAACGCTGCGGCAGCTTCCACTGGCCGCCTTCCGCCTCGGAAGCGTTGCCGCCCCACCCCCAATGGCGGTCATAGAGCCCCGCGAAGGTGGTGAAGGGCTGGGCCTTGGCGCCCACGCCGTTATCGTAGGTTTCCACGGTGCCGTACGACAGGCGCAGCGTGAAGGTGGCATCGGGATACTGCGCCTTGCCGAACACCTTGAAGCGGGCTTCCGCCAGGCGGGTGGCATGTTCGTTCACCACGTCGGTGACTTCCCGCTCCATGCGCGCCTGATTGGCGCGCAGCAGGGGATCGAGGGTACGGGCGAAGGCCAGCAGCGGATCGGCATTGGCGTTCACCGAATCGGCGCTGCCTTCGAGCAAGGCTTTGCGGAAAGCCAGATCGCGCAAGCGCGAACCTTCTACCAGCGATTGGGCGCGGGCTTCGGCGCTTTGACCGTTGAGCAGCGCCTTCACCAAGGCATGGTGGGAACCCAATTCCTCCTGGAGCTCCGCCAGGGCCGAGGCCAGTCGGGCGGTTTCGAGGCCTGCGTCCAGGGGCTTGGGCGATTCGATGCGGCGCCGCACGGCGGCCTCGTCGCGGAAACTGGCGAGGCGACGATCCAAGGGCAGTGCCCGTTCGCCATGGAACCGCACCAGATCCAGCGCGAAACCCACCAAGGGCTGCCGCGACGATCCCAGGGTGGTGAGCAGACTGTTTTCCACGTAGAGGCGACGATCCGCCTCCAGCACCTTCTCGATGCGAGCCCAGCTCTCTCCGGCCACCTTGGCCAGGGCAGGATCCTTGGCCACGGCGGTCTTGAGCTCGGCTTCGGCTTTCTCGGCCTTCTCCATGGCGGCCTGGCTCTGAAGGCCCTTGAGCCGCGCGATATTGCGCTTGCGAGCGTTGGCGAGGCCCTTCAATTCCTCGGTGGCGAGGCGATGGGCCTCGGCGCTGGTGCGACCGTAGGCCGCCATGGCCCGTTCCTGCCGCTGCACGCTGCGAATGCTCCAGGGCAGCGTGAAATCGCGGGCCTCCTTCATCTGCGCCACGGTCCATTGGCGGAAGGTGCTGCCGGGATGGCCGCTGATGAGGGTGACATCACCGTTCTTCAAGGGCGTGGAAGCGAAGGGCAGATAGGCCTCAGGATGGTACGGCTGGCCGTTTTCGTAGATGCGGAACAGCGTGAAATCCAGGCTGTAGCGCGGGTACGAGTAGTTGTCGGCATCGTGGCCGAAATCCGCCAGTTTCTCTTCCGGCGCCATCACGAGCCGCACATCGGAGAAGCGGCGGTAGCGGTAGATCCAGTATTCACCGCCCTGGTAGAGGATGACGGCCTGGGAGACCAGCCCATCCTTCCCCTGGCTTTCCGCCACCAGCTTGGCGTGGGCGTCCTTCCGGGCCTTCACGGCGGCCGCTTCGGAGTGGGCGCTTCGTCCCGCGGCCAGCACGGCCTCCGTGACGTTGCGCGTATCCACCAGCATCTCCAAGGTGAGGCCCGGCACCTTCACTTCCTGCTCCCGGGTGGCCGCCATGAAACCATCCTGGATGTAGTCGGCCTGGGCGCTAGACACTTGCGCGATGCCGCCGCGCCCCACGTGATGATTGGTGATGACCAACCCATCGGCGCTCACGAAGGAGCCTGTGCCGCCAGGGAAGCGCAGGGTGGCAAGCTGGAGGCGTTTCAGCCAGGGGACCGTAGGTTCGAAGCCGTACTTGGCCTTGATGCGCGCCGCGGGCACATTGTCGAAGGTCCACATGCCTTCATCGGCCTGAAGGGCCGGAAGACAGGCGAGACAAAGGGCGAGAAGCGGCAAGCGCATGGGGCCTCCTTCACTTTCCGAGGATTTCACTCACGAGATGGGGCGCGTCGTACACCTTGGCCAGGGCTTCCAGGATGGCGCGGGCATCCACGGAAACACTGCGGTTCACCTTCTCGTCGTAGTAGTACGAACCGGCGTTGCCTTCGATGTTGCCATCAAAGAGCAGACCCACCAGTTCGCCCTTGCGATTCACCACAGGGCTGCCGGAATTGCCGCCGGTGGTGTCCACGGCGTGGATGAAGTTGAAGGGCGTCTTGAGGTTCACCTTGTCCATGCGATCCAGCCACCGCTGAGGCAGCGTCCACTCGCCATGGAAGGCCTTGGTCTCATTGCCGCCCCAGCCGAGGTGTCGGTCATAGAGGCCCAGGTACGTGGTGAAGGGCTGAGTCATGGTGCCATTGGCAGGATAGGTGGCCACAGGGCCGTACGTGAGGCGCAGGGTGCTGGTGGCATCGGGCGGCAGCGTTTTGCCGTACACCGCGAAACGGGCGCGGGCGATGCGAGCGCCGTGCTCGTCGATGAGGGCCTTCACCGTATCCTGGCGATCGCGCAAGCCCAGGAGCAGCGGTTCGATCTTGAGGGCGAGGCGAATCATGGGATCGTCGCTGGCCTGCAGCGCCTTGGAACCACCTTCCAGCAAGGCTTTGCGCACTTCCACATCCCGGAGCTTGGTGGCTTCCAACACGCTCTTGGCCACCTTTTCCGGCGTTTCGGATCCCAGTACCGCCTTGACATAGGCATGCTGCGGACCGAGTTCCTTCTGCGCATCGCCCAAGCCTCGGGTGAACATCAGCACTTCCTGGTCCTGAGCGGCCGTGGCCCCCATCATGCCCGTGGCAGGGCCCAGAAGGCGGGTTCGCAGAACGCTCAACTGTTCCTCGCTGCGATAGTCCGACAGGCGCTTGTCGACGGGAAGCTCCTTCTGCTGAATGAAGCGCGTGAGCGCCAAGGCCTGGGCTAACACCGTGGAGCGAGCGGCGCCCACGTACTGGGCATCCTTGGAATACTTCTTCTGCAGGGCGATGGCTTCTTCGATCTTGGCCCAGCTATTGCCCGTGCTGGCCGCCAGTTCAGGGCGCTTGGCCACTTCGGCCTTCAGCGCCTTTTCGGCATCTTCGAGACGCTTCATGGCTTGGGCATCCTTCAGCCCTTGCAAGGCGCCGCCATTGGCCTTGAGTCCGTTGTTCACGCCCAGGATGGTGGTCTGCACGAGGCGCGCCTGTTCGGGCCCGCGATCCGCGTACTCCTGCAGAATGGCCAAGGTACGTTCCGACGAGCGGATGCGCTCTGGCAGTCCGAAATCGCGGTCGTAGCGCATTTGCGCGTAGGTCTGCATGCGGCTGGTGCGGCCCGGATGCCCCACCACGAAGGTGAGATCGCCCAGCTTCAAGCCGTCCTGGCTCCAGGTCAGATGGTGGGGCGGATGGTAGGGCTTGTCGTTCTCGTACACGCGCAGCAACGTGAAATCGAGGTTGTGGCGGGGATAAGTGAAGTTGTCGTAGTCGCCGCCGAACATGGCCACGCCAATTTCCGGCGCAGCCACGAGACGGATGTCCTTGAAGACTTTGTAGCCGTACATCCATGTTTCGCCGCCCTGATAGAGCCGGACCGGATCAAAGGAAAGGCCGGTCTTCTTCTCCAGCTCTTCCTTGATGAGCTCCAGTTCCTGGGCCCGCACCTTCGCGGCCTCCTTCTCGCCCATGCCCTTCTTCACCGCTTTGGCGAGGCGCTCCGTCACGTTCTCCATGGTCATGAGCGTGCGCCAGGTGGCGCCCTGGATCTTCAGCTCCTGGTCCTTGGAGGCCGCCACGAAGCCCTGTTTCACGAGATCCCGCTCCTTGCTGGACAGTCGGGAGATCATGCCTCGGGCGCAGTGATGATTGGTGAGTACCAGCCCATCGGCGCTGATGAAGGAACCCGTGCAGCCGCCCAACGTGAGTGTGGACAGGCGCAGGTGATCGATCCAGGCCGAGGAGGGCTCGAAGGCGTACTTCTCCTTCATAGCCTTCAGAGGCAGGTTGTCGAAGGTCCACATGCCCTCTTCCCCACGCAGGGCGGGCAGGGCACAGACCAGGGCGAGGGCAACGAGAGAGAGGCGCATGGGCGTTCCTTTCACTGGGCAGTGAGTTCGTTGACGAGATGCGGCGCCTCGTAGATCTTCACGAGGCATTCGAGGATGGCGCGAGCATCCAGACTCACGCCGCGATTGACTTTGCCGTCGTAGTAGAAGTTGCCGGGCAGCATTTCGATGTTGCCGTCGAAGATGACGCCTGCGAACTGCCCCTTGGTGTTCAGCACAGGGCTGCCCGAGTTGCCGCCGATGATGTCCACCGAATGGGCGAAGTTGAAGGGCGTGGTGAGATCCAGTCGATCCTTGCGTTCCTGCCACCGCGTTGGGAGCGCCCAGGCGCCGTTCTGGGCTTCAGGGCCCCAGGCCAGCGCACGGTCCATCAGGCCGTGGAAGGTGGTGAAGGGCTGAATGAGTGTGCCGTTGGCGGGATAGGTGGATACGGGACCGTACGTGAGACGCAGCGTGAGCGTAGCGTCGGGATAGTTCTCCTTGCCCTGCACCTGGAAGCGCGCACGGGCGATGCGAGCGCCATGCTCCGTGAGGATGGCCTGGGCGGCTTCCTGGCGATGGGCCAGATCGCCCAGGATGGGCCGCATGCGTCGCGCCGCGAGAATGGCGGGATCGGTGCTTTCGTGCAACGCCTTCACGCCACCTTCCAGCAGTGCTTTGCGGAAGGCGGAATCGCTCACCTTGGAGGCTTCGAAGCTCTGCGCGGCGGCTTCAGGCGCGGTCGTGCCCAGCACCGCCACTCGGAAAGGATGATCGGCTTTGAGCGTGGCGATGTCGTCGAGGCTCTTCACCAGCAGGAAATGATCCAGCTCGGCGTTGGGATTGCGGGATGGACGATCCAACCCCTCCAGCAACGCGTTGCGCTCGGACTCCGTGCGATAGCCCTTGAGGCGCTGGGCTTCGGGGAGCAGGGGTTCCTCGATGAGTCGCACCAGCGTGAGCGCCGTGGCCAGGGGGCCGGAGCTGGGCGCATTCACCACCGCGTTTTCCTTGGCCAGGGGTGCGGAGGTTTTCAGTGCTTCTTCCATGCGCTCCCAGCTTCCCCCCACTTCTTTCTGGAGGGCAGGATGCTGAGCCACTTCGGCGCGCAGCTTCTGTTCACGCTTCTGAATCTCCGCCAGAGCGTCGGCGTCTTTCAACCCGCGCAGATAGCCGTTCATGGCCTTGAGGCCGTTCTCCAGGCTGTAGATGCGCGTGCGCACCTGGCGGGCATGTTCAGGGGACCGCGAGGCATACTCCAGCATGTCCTGACGGCTCTTGTTGAGCGAAGCCAGGCGCAGCGGCAGCGCGGTATCCCGCGCATAGAGCATCTGCGCGTAGGTGTTCAGGCGCTGCGTGCTGCCGGGATGACCCACTACGAAGGTGAGATCGCCGGTCTTGAGGCCTTCCTTCTGCCAACTCAGGAAATGCTCCGGGCGGTACGGCTTGTCGTTTTCGTACACGCGGAACAGAGCGAAATCCATGTCGAAGCGCGGATAGGTGAAGTTGTCGGCATCGCCGCCGAAACCCGCGATGCCCATTTCCGGCGCCATGACAAGACGCACGTCCTTGTGCACCTTGTAGGCGTAGAGCCAGACTTCACCGCCCTGGTAGAGGCGGATCACGTTCACGCTGAGGCCGGTGCGCTGGGTCAAGTCGTCGGAAAGACGCTTCGCGGCCTGGTCACGGGCTTCGCTGGCCTGGGCTTCGTCCATGCCGGGCTTGGCGGCGGCGTTCACCTGATCGGTGATGTTCTCCATGCGCATCAAGGTGCGCAGCGTCATGCCGGGAACCTTGATCTCCTCGGCGCGGGTTTTCGCCACGAATCCGAGCTTCAGATAGTCCTTGTCGCCGGGGCCGCTGATCTGCTGGATCCAGCCACGCCCAACATGGTGGTTGGTGATGGCCAGGCCATCCGCGCTCACGAAGGAGCCGCTGCCGCCGCCGAAGTGCAGGGCCGAAAGCCGCACGTGATCGAGCCAAGCCTGATCCGGGGCGAATCCGTACGCGGCCTTCATCTTTTTCAAAGGCAGGTTGTCGAAGGTCCACATGCCTTCATCTGCACGAAGGCCGCCCAGGACGAGCGCAAAAAGGAGCGCGGTGCGAAGAGGCTTCATGATCATTTCCCTTTCAGCTCTTTTACGAGATGAGGAGCGTCGTACACCTTGCCGAGGCATTCCACGATGGCGCGCAGATCCACGGCCAGCGTGCGGTTCACGCGACCATCGAAGTAGTAACGACCCGGCAGGCTTTCAATGTTGCCATCGAAGGCCAGGCCGATCAGTTCGCCGTTGCGGTCCACGATGGGGCTGCCGGAGTTGCCGCCGGTGATGTCGTTGGTGGTGATGAAGTTGTAGGGGGTATAGAGATTCAGCTTGTCGCGCCGCTTGACCCAACGCGGCGGCAGCGCCCAGGACGCCTCTTCAATCTTTGGGCCCCAGGCGGCGGCGCGGTCGTACAGACCAGCGAACGTGGTGAAAGGCTGCATGAGGGTGCCGTTGGCGGGATAGGTTTCCACCTTGCCATACGACAAGCGCAGGGTGCCTGTGGCATCGGGATAGGTCGAAGTGCCGTACACCGCGAAGCGGGCCTTGGCGATGCGTACGCCATGTTCCGAAATCACGGATTGGGCCTCGCGGTATTCCTGCGACAAGGCCTGGATCCGCTTCTGGTAGGTTTCCGGAAGATCGCCCTTCAGCGCCTCCAGCGTGGCTTCATCGCTGCGGCCCTGGAAGAAATCCTGAACCAGAGGATGGGTTCCGCCCAGTTCCTCACGCACGGCGCGCAGGCTGCTGAGCTGCGTGGCCCGCTGGAAGGGCGACAGCTCGCCGCCGCGCTTCACCGTGGTCACCACGCGTCCCAGACGACTCACGGCGATCATCTCCGCCGTGCGGGCATTGACGGTCTTCAGGGCCTCTTCAATGCGAGTCCAGCTTTCCCCGGCGAGCGCCTTCAACGTGGGATCGGCGTTCACCTTGGCCCGCAGCTCGCTTTCCGCCTGGGCGACCTTGGCCATGGCCTCCGCATCCTTGAGCCCCGCCAGATCACCGGTCTGCACCTTGAAACTATTCTCGATGCCCATGCGCTGCGCCGACACTTCCAGCGTCTGCGCCTCACCCTGAAGCGCCCATTGATGCAGGAACTTGCGCTGGCGATCCAGGTAGCGCAGGGTGATGGGCTTGCTGAAATCGCGCTCCGCTTGCATCTGCGCCAGGGTCAGCAGGCGCGAGGTCAGCCCCGGATGCCCCACGGTGAAGGTCATGTCGCCGTAGGCCACGGGCTTGGGCGCCAGCTTGAGGAAGTGCTTCGGACGGTACGGCTTGCCGTTCTCGTAGATGCGGAACAGGCTGAAATCCAGATCGTGGCGGGGCCAGCTAAAGTTGTCCCAATCCTTCCCGAAGGCGGCGATGTCATACTCCGGCGCCATCACCAGGCGAATGTCTTCGTGCTTCTTGTAACGGTAGATCCAGGTCTGGCCGCCGCGATAGAGGCTCACGGGCTCGCAGACCAGGCCTGTACGCTGGGTTTGCTCCTCCACCAGGCGCTTGAGGGCATCCTGCTTGGCCTGGGCCGCCTGGGTTTCGTTCATCCCAGCCTTCACCGCCGCTTCCACCTGGGCGGTGACGTTTTCCATTTCCATGAGCGTGAACATCACGCCGCCGGGAATCTTGATTTCCTTTCCGCGGTTGGCAGCCACGAAGCCATGCTTGAGGTAATCGTGCTCGCCCTGGCTCGACACTTTCTGAATCCAGTCGTGGCCCATGTGATGGTTGGTGAGCACCAGGCCGTCGGCGCTCACGAAGGAAGCGCTGCCCCCGGACATGCGCAGGGCCGAGAGCCGCACATGATCCAGCCAGGCCTGGGTGGGCTCAAAGCCATACGTGGACTTCATGGCCTTCATGGGCAGATTGTCGAAGGTCCACATGCCTTCGTCGGCCCGCATGGGCAGGGAAAGCAAAAGAGCAAGGGAGGTGAGCCTAAGTGCGGTGCGAAGCGAAGGCATGCGCGAGTCTCCTGTGTGCATCGGTTTGCGATGCTTCACCAGTTTAGCTCAGGATTCGCCGTGATGAAGTCACAATGCCAAAACACCTCCGTTTCGGAGCCCATTCCGAATCGGAGGCGCGTTGAAAAACGGGAAAATCAGGCCAGGGC
>JAJTBC010000142.1 GCA_021287085.1 Bacillota bacterium
CAGTACATGGGGCGACATCTGCGCCTTCAGCAGGGCCCAACGAGCTTCCTCCGCGCGTTTGAGAGCTTCGGCCTTCTCGGCTTGACGGGCCTCCCAGAAGGCCACGATGAATCCGATGAGGCAGGAAAAGAAAAGACCCACGATCATGCTCAACCCGAAGGCTACGACCCTGAAGGCTTCGGGAAAGTCGGGAACATGGGGAAGGTGCGCGTAGGTCTGCTTGAGCATGTCCAAGCGCATCAGCATCACCAGCGCGGAGAAGGACGCAGAGAAAAGTACGGACTGAAGCAACCCTCGGCCTGCGGGCGCGAGACGGCGATCGTCTCCGGTCCATTGCCACGGCAACGCCGAAAGCCCGAAGGTGTGGACGACGCTCAACAGGGTGTTGAGAATCAGCCCGAAAGTCACGGGTGGCAGGTAGGGATGCGGCGGTGGCGCCGTTCGTATCACCATCGCCATGACGGGGATGTAGCCCACGCCCAGGGCGGTGAAGGCGAGGATCATGCCCAGGATCAGCGGGCGCTTGAGGCGGCGGGGAATGGCGTGCAGGGCTTCGCGCAGGATCACGGCTGCTCCTTGGCAGGGGCGGAAGGAAGCTGGATGTGAAGGCTCCAGCCTTGAGAATTCTGGATCGTCGCCACCTCGCTTTCGCCGGGGATGGCCGTTTGGAGACGATGACGGATCTGGGCCAGCATGGCCTCTTCGGGCGGGGGGGCGGCGCCTTCCACGCGGATGGCAAGCAGGCGCCCCTTCTCCTCTCGGCGCATCTGGAACTCCAGGACCAGCGGGCCTTCATGGCCTTCGCCCAGAAGGGCTTCCAGGAAAGGCAGCAGAATGAGCGAAGGCAGGGGGCTGTCGTCGAGATCAGGTTCCAGCACCCAGCGCACGCGAAGGTTGGCGCCCCACCGATGCTTTTCCAGCGCCAGGTATTGTTCCGCCAGGGCCCGTTCGGCGGAAAAGGGCACCAGGGGCTGTTCGGCTGCCATGAGCCAGCGTCGATAAAGGGTCGCCAGATCGAGCATTCCCTGCTCCGTACCCAACGCATCCCGCGAGGCGGTTCCCGCCAAATGATGGAGGTTGCGGAAGAGCAGGTGCGGGCTGAACGCCCCGCGATGCCCCATCCATTCCACCTCCTGCGCTCGGAGTCTGGCTTCCTCGGCTTCGCGCTCGGCCCGTTCCAATCGACTGCCCACGATGCCGATGCCGAGCAGGGGGAAGGCCAACACGAAGCTCATGCTCATGGAGAGGCCCGCCCAGAAGGCCACGGGGTGTTCACGGGTCTTCCCGGTGGCCGTGAGGAAGATCGCCGTGCAGCCCCCTGCGAACAGGAGGTAGGCCAGGGCCTGGAGGCCACCTCGCACCCAGCCCGCCAAGGGCCGGTCATCGCCGCTCCATTGCCACGGCAGGGGTGCCGCGAACGAAACCCCTGCCCAGAACAGGAGCAGCCCCATCGCCTGCACCAGCCCTCTCCAGGTGGCCAGGCGCGGAATCATCAGGAATCCCGCCAGGAACAGCGCCGGAAACCCCAGCACCACGAGCCAATAGACCGGCCTGTGAAGCCGATCCCGGATGGCGGTGAGCGCGTGGGCCAAACGCATGGCATTCCTAAAAACCCAGTGTCTCCGCGCCCCCAGCGGCCCTCAACCCCTTCCGCCCGATGGCGCCCCGGAATCGCCCAGTGGCGAATGCCTCCCGCCGAATCGGCAGGCTTTTGATCGGCCTTCCCTCAATCTGCGCTTCGGGGTTGCCGGAAGCTCGCCTTCCCACTGGTACTGCGCCAGATCGAGATTCCCGCGATCATCCACGTCGATGCCTTCGTCCCGCAGGCGCTGGATCTGCACCTGCGCGCCCCACCAGCGGCCCTTGCTGGGCACATAGCCCAGCGCGTTGACCACGCGATGCCAGGGCAGGTCCGTGCTTTCAGGCAAACCCTTCAGCACCATGCCCACCTGGCGCGGACGGCGCGGGAAGCCCGCCATTCCAGCGATCTGGCCGTACGTGGCGAGGCGACCATGGGGAATGCGGGCCACCAGGGCCAGCACGGCATCGCGAAAGGGGCTCATGGTTGGGGTTTCTGGCGCAGATCCACCCGAGCGCCGAACCCGCCTTCGTAGCTGTGCCAGTGGCAGAGCTCTTCCTCGGGATGGGCCCAGCACCAGTAGCCGTCCCCCGCATCGAAATCCACCAGCCACAAGCCCTTCACCTCCGGGCCCAGTTCATGAATGGCTTCGGCCCAGGTGGCCACCAGGGTCTGGATGCGCTGCTGGAGAGCTTCCTGCCGTTCTCCGTCCCGCCGCGCGTCGGCGCTGTGAAGCTCCTCGTTCAAGCTGTTCGCCAGCTCGAAGGCGGGTTCCGTGAGCGCCTTGATCCGGGGCATCAGCTCCTGGGCTTCTTCCAGCGTGAAACGTCGATTCATGAACGGCTCCCTCATAATGGGTTGGATGCGCTTCCTTCCCCTATTGTCCTCCCTTCGAGATCCGGCACCATGGTCCGCTTTCCCGGCGGTGGAGTTGGCCTGGGAAGGCGCGGCCCATGCGGGCTGGCCTCGAGGTCCGGCCGTGCATGCCTTCCATTTCTCGCCCCAACCCTGGAATGACACCCTGGTGGCCGAGGCCCTGAAGGCCACGAGTCTGGCTCTAGGACCAGATTTTCTTGTGTTTCCCGTGGCACCTCTGCAAGATCGCCAGGACACTTTTCGTTTCCTGGGCACGTTGGAGTTGCTGCTGGAGACCCTCGCCGGAAGAGGCGTAAAGGTGGCGCTGCAGCCATCCCAGGGCCAGGGAGAAGCATTGGCCACGCTGATGAAGGAGGTGCGCGGCGAGGCGGTGGGCTACTGCTGGACGCCTGCCTTGGAGGCGGAAACAGGGCATCTCGCGGATCGTTTGTTCACCGCCAGGGGCGAAGCTGAAGGGCAATACACGGCCCTGCAGCGATTGGGCTACCGTTGGAACATGGCTGTACCCTTCGAGGATCCTGCCGAGGCCCAGCGCCACCTCGCGGCCCTGGAGGCTTCGCATCCCATGGTGTACTTCCCGGAGATCCAGTCATGAAGCCGCTCTTGGTGGTGGCAGGAGAGGCCAGCGGCGATCTGCACGGCGCCGAACTGCTGCGCGAGCTGAAGGCCAGACGCCCGGATCTGCGCATCCTCGGCGTAGGCGGCGCAGGCATGACGCCGTACCTCGACCGCAAGCTGGCGGATGTGCGCGCGCTTGGCGTGGTGGGTTTCGTGGAGGTGCTCAAGCACGTGCCCAAGCTCCTGGCCCTGAAGCGCGAGCTGATGCGGGTAGCGGAGGAGGAAGGCGTGGGCGCGGTCCTGCTCATCGACTACCAGAGCTTCAACCTGAGTCTCGCGAAATCCCTGCGGAAGCGCCTTCCCGCCGTACGTCTGCATCAGTACGTGTGTCCCCAGGTATGGGCCTGGAAAGCCGGGCGGATTCCCGTGCTGGGACGAACTCTGGATGCGCTCTACTGCCTTTTCGATTTCGAGCCACGATTGTTCCAAGGCTTGGGAGTGGAAGCCCTGTGGGTGGGCCACCCGCTCGTGGAAATCGTGAAACCCGAAGTGGATCGCGCCACCTTCTTCGCGGAAACGGGATTGGATCCCGCGAAGCAGGTGGTGGCATTGCTTCCCGGCAGCCGTCGCGAGGAAATCCAGCGCCTGGGGCCGCCCCTGGCAGACCTCGTGCGCCAGAAGCGATTCGACGTGCAATGGGTGCTGCCGCTGGCTCCCACGTTGAATCGCAGCTTCGTGGAGCGCGTGTTCGAAGGCGCGCCCGTGAAGGTGATCGAACATCGCAGCTACGCCAGCCGCGCCTTTGCCGATGCGGCCCTGGTGGCCTCAGGCACCGCCACCCTGGAAACGGCGCTGCTGGGCACACCCTTCGCCATTCTCTACAAGCTAAGCCCGCTGACCTTCATGCTCGCCAAGCGCTTCGTGAAGCTGCCGCGCTTCGGCCTGGCCAACGTGGTGGCGGGCCGCGAGGTGGCGCCTGAGCTGCTTCAGGACGAGGTGAACCCGGATCGGCTGGCCCAGGAGTTGGCTCGTCTGCTGGACCCGAATCACGCCGCGCACCTGCGCCAAAACCTCGGCGAGGTCCGCGCCCATCTGGGCGAACCCGGTGCCGCGGGCCGCGTGGCGGATCATCTGCTTCGTTCCATGGATACACAGCCCTCCTGATCTCACCCCCTGATCTCCACGAGGTTCCCATGCGTCGCCTCCTGCTCCTTCTTCTTCTGCCTGGCCTGCTTCAAGGTGCGGAATCCCCATGGACTCGCGTCTCCGCAGCTTCTTCCGCGACCGTAGCGGAAGGCGATCTGCACCTGGATCATCGCGCCGGGCCTGCCTCCTCCCATCTGCTGCGACCCGCGCCCATGGCGCTCAAGGTGGGTCAGCTCTATCGCCTGAGCGCCACCATTCGCACCCAGGGCGTGCGGGTGGATTCGGAAGCTCGCTATCCCACGGCGCTGGGCGCTTGCGTGTCCATGGCGAGTTTCCCCTTCACCAACGCTTCGCCCACGGTGGCGGGCGATGACGAGCGGCACGTGTCCGTGACCTTCTTTGCCACCACCGCCCAGGATCAGATCCGCCTCGATCTGGGCCGCAACGGCAAGGCCTCCGGCCAGGCTTGGTTCCGGGACGTGAAGCTGGAAGAAGTGGCCGACATCACGCAGCACATTCCGCTGGAAACCGTGCGGTGGTCCGGGTCTGGCTTCCGCTACGACGAAGGAGGATGGATCTTCGTGCATGTGGAGGGAGAGCCCTATGCGCGGGGCCGCCAATTCGGCGAACTGGTATCGGTGGAGCTGGCGAAACTGCTGGACAAGCTGGCGGTGCTGGAAGATCGGGCCAATCCCGAAAAGGGCTGGAGCCAACTGCGGCTCATGGCCGACACGCTGATGCTGCGCAAGTACGATCTTGAATTCCTGGAGGAAATGAAGGGCATCGCCGATGGCGCCGCCAAGGCTGGGGCGACGTTCCGTGGGCGGGCGGTGGATCTGCTGGATGTGGTGACCATGAATTCCGCCATCGATCTGGGGTGTCTCCAGGAAGCCACGCGGGTGCAAGCCACGCCGCTCAGCGGGCGCGTGTTCCAGAGCGCCGAAGACGAGGCCGCCAAGGGCGGCAAGGGCGATCACTGTTCCTCCTTCGTGGCCACCAGGAGCGCCACGCCCGGCGGGCGTTTCGTCATGGGCCAGATGTTCATGTGGAACGGCTACAGCGGCGTGCATTGGGATGTGATCCTCGATCTCGTGCCCACCAAGGGTCATCGCGTGGTCATGCAGACCTTCCCCGGCGGCATCCACTCCGGCACCGACTGGTATTTGAACGACGCAGGCCTCGTCATCGGCGAGACCACCGTGGGACAGACGCCCTTCAACATGGAAGGAACCCCGCAAAGCAACCGCATCCGCAAGGCGGCGCAATACGCGTCCTCCATCGACGAAGTCACCGAGATCCTTCGCCGCCAGAACAACGGTCTTTACACCAACGACTGGGTGATCGCCGATGCCAAGACCGAAGAAGGCGCCGTCCTCACCCTCGGCACCGCCGCCTCCAAGCTCTGGCGCACGGGCAGCAAGGGCAAGAGCGCCGATACGCCGGGCAACCTGAAGGATTTCGTGTGGGCCAACAACAACAACCGCAGCCTGGAAATCCGCCAGGAGTACATGCCCAACCCTGAGAACGTGCCCGTGGATCTCGCCTTCAACACCTGGAATCGCGATATCGCGTTCTGGAAGTGGTTCCAGGAAAAGCGCGGCCAGATCGATCTCAGCGAGGCCATCCGCTTCTGGGCCACCAGTCCCGTGCAGCGGCCCCACGCCTGCGACGGCAAACTCACCACCAGTGAAATGACGCAGAAGCTGATGTTCATCGCGCACCAGGGCAAAACCACCCTGCGCGAAAAGTGGGTGGGTGGGCGCTACATTCCCGACCTTCCCAACGCCGTGCCGCACCTCACGTACGGCTACACCACCTTCAGCCCCATCGTGGTGACCGAGGCCCTCAAGGCCGCCAAACGCAAGGCCGATGCGGTTCCCAGCGCCCCCAAGCTCGATGTGGCGAAGCTCAAGGAGCAGCTTTCCTTCGACAAGAAGACGCTCTGGATCGGCACCGTGATTCCCGCCAGCGACAGCGAGAACTGGCTCAGCAGCGGCGATGCGGCCTACCATGCCCTGCTGCGCCATCTTCCCGAAGATCCCGCCAAGGCGTTCGCCACGCAGCGGGACGCCCTGTCGGAACTCAACTCCCGCTACCTCTTCCTGGCCCAACGCGAAGGGGAACAAGCTCCTCTGCAGACCCGTACGGCCTATGACCGCTACGGGGCCTACCAGATTCCGCGCATCAAGGGCGTCTTCGCGCTGCATCAGCTGCGGCTGTGGCTGGGCAACGCCGGTTTCGCCAAGGCCATGGGCCGTGTTCATGATGCCTATGCGGGCAAGCCCATTCGCACCGATCAATTCCTGGCCAGCCTCGGCGAAGCCGCATCCATGGTGCGCCCCTGGCTGGAGCGCAAAGGCCTGCCGGATGTGAGCGTGGAAGCCCAATCCACCAAGGGCGATCAAGGATTCACCGTGACGCTCACGGTACGCCAGAAGGGCGAGGTGTATCCCTTCGTGACCACGGTGGCTCTTGAAACCGCCAGCAGCACGCGCCTGGAACGGGTGGAAGTGAAGGAAGCCGAATCGCGTTTCACCTTCACGCTGCCGGAAGCTCCCACCCGATTGCTGTTCAACGCTGGCCGGGACATTCCCGTGGCCACGGCTCCGGCGCCCGTGCTGCCCAATCTGTTGGACGAATGGGAGAGCCTGCTCTTCGTGCCGGGCACCTCGCATCAGGTCGAGGCCAACCGCAGCCTCCTGGCCAATTTCCGTAATCTGGTGGCCGACACCTTCACGGAAGTGCTGCCGGAAATTCGTCCCGATGCCGAAGTGAGCGCCCAGGATCGCCAGGACCGCGATCTCGTGATCTTCGGCGGCATCGATCAGAACGCGCTGCTGGCGCGGCTCGCAGAAGAGCACAAGCTGCCCGTGACCTTTGGCAAAGGCTTCTTCCGCTTCCAGGGTCGCACCTATGCAGGCGCCGAAGACGGCATCGCCCTCGCCCTGCCCAATCCGTGGAATCCGCGCCGTCAGATCTACCTCTACAGCGCCAATACCCGCGTGCAGCTTTGGCAGATGACCAAGGCGTTGCAACGCGGCCTGCCGAATTGGGCCCTCTGGAAAGGTTCTGAGGTCGTGGCCCGCGGATTCTTCGAAAACCCAGCCCTGACGGTGGTTTTCAAGTAACGTGAGCGGAAAAGGGCATCAAGAAAATTGACCACAAGAAGCCTTTAGGTCTCGGGCCATCCTCATCGAATTCACGCCCAGAATTCACAAGGCTTTTCACCTTGTCCATCCTGCCATCCTGTTATCCGTCTTTTCCGTGAGTCTTTGTTAGCTTCTTATTTAGCCTGCGATGAGGTTCAGCAGCTTGTCCTGCACCCAGATGACCTTGCGCAGCGTCTTGCCTTCGAGGTGACGCTGCACGGAGTCGAGGGTGCGGGCCTGGGCCACGGCCTCGTCCTGGGTGGCCCCGGGAGCGAGCTGGATGGTGCCGCGCATCTTGCCGCCCACCTGCACGGCCACCACCACCTGGGCATCCACACAGAGGGCAGGATCGAAGGCAGGCCAAGCCACGGCCTGAAGGCTAGGCGCATGACCGAGGCCCTCCCACAGTTCTTCGGCCAGGTGCGGCGCGAAGGGATGCAGCAGCCGCACGAGGGTCTCCACGCCCTGGCGCGGCAGTGGATCCGCCTTCGCCAGCTCGTTGAGCAGGATCATCATGGCGGAGATGGCCGTGTTGAGCCGCAGCGCTTCGATATCCTCGCCCACCTTGCGAATGGTCTTGTGCAGCAGGCGCAGCAATTCATCGTTGGGCGCGGCTGCGGAAACGGGCTTCTGGCCTAGATTCCAGCAGCGTTCCAGGAAGCGGCTCACGCCCTGGATGCCCGTGGTGCTCCAGGGTTTCGTGGCTTCCAGGGGCCCCAGGAACATCTCGTAGAGGCGCAGCGCATCGGCGCCGTGCTCCCGGATCACTTCGTCGGGATTGATGACGTTGCCGCGGGACTTCGACATCTTGAAGGCACGGGCTTCCACGGTGATCGAAGGCTCGGCCTTCAGCACGATATGGGGCCCCTTCTTCTCGGTGGCCTCTTCGGAAATGCGCTCCGGCACAGCCTCTTCGCCGCTGACCTTGTGGCGATAGCCGCCTTCGGGATGGGCCACCACCTGTTCCTTGGGCACCCAGGCTCCGTTCACCCTGAAGGCCGTGTATTCCACCTCGCCCAGGATCATGCCCTGATGCACCAGCTTGGCGAAGGGTTCGGGCACTTGCACGTAGCCGCTGTCCAACAGCACCTTGTGCCAGAAGCGCGCGTAGAGCAGATGGAGCACGGCGTGTTCCGCGCCGCCCACGTAGAGGTCCACGGGCAGCCATCGCTGGGCCGCTTCCCGGCTCCAGGCCGCAGCGGGGTTCTTGGGATCCATGAAGCGCAGGTAGTACCAGCACGAACCCGCCCATTGCGGCATGGTGTTGGTCTCCCGCGCGAACCACTTCCCATCCTTCTGGAAGAAGCGCCAATCCACGGCCCGCGCCAAGGTGCCCGCGGGGTCTTCGCCCGGATTGAAATCCTTGAGATCCGGCAGGCGCAGCGGCAGCTCGGATTCGTCAAGGGGAATGGGCTGATCGTAGCGGATGGTATGGGCATCGCCCTTGCGCGGATCGCCGCTGGTCTCCACGGGGAAGTAGATGGGGAAAGGCTCGCCCCAGTAGCGCTGGCGGCTGAACACCCAATCCCGCAGACGGTACTCGATGCGGCCCTTGCCCTGCCGTTTCGCTTCGAGATCGTCGGTCACCTTGCGCTTGAACTCGGCGGTGGAAAGGCCGTCGTAGGGGCCGGAGTTGACCGCCACGCCCTGCTCCACCATGGCTTCGGTCATGTCGTCTTCGATCAGCTTCCCATCGGCGCTCACCACCTGGATCACGGGAATCCCGAACTTGCGGGCGAACTCGAAATCCCGCTGATCGTGGGCGGGCACGGCCATGATGGCGCCGGTGCCGTAGCCCATCATCACGTAATCTGCCACCCAAACCGGCACGCGCTGACCGTTGAGCGGGTGGATGGCATAGCCGCCCGTGAACACGCCCGTCTTCTCCTTGGCCGCCTTGCGGTCGAGATCCGAGCGGTTGCGGGCCGTTTCCACGTAGGCGTCCACCGCCGCCCGCTGTTCAGGGGTCGTGAGCGTGGCCACCGCCGGATGCTCCGGCGCGATCACCATGAAGGTCACGCCATAAAGGGTGTCGGGCCGCGTGGTGAAGATTTCCAGCGATCCCTGTCCATCGGCCAAGGGGAAGTTCACTTCCGCGCCTTCGCTGCGGCCGATCCATTCTTCCTGCATGGTCTTGGTGCTATCGGGCCATTCCACCATGCCGAGATCGTCCAGCAGGCGATCGGCATAGGCCGTGATGCGCAGCATCCATTGGCGCAGCGGCAGGCGCACCACCGGATGGTTGCCGCGCTCGCTCTTGCCGTCGATGACTTCCTCGTTGGCCAGCACCGTGCCCAGGGCCGGACACCAGTTCACGGGCGTTTCCGTCTGGTAGGCCAGGCCGCGCTTGAAGAGCTGCAGGAAGATCCACTGGGTCCATTTCACGTACTGGGGATCGGTGGTGTCGATCTCCCGATCCCAATCGTAAGAAAGACCCAAGGCCTGGATCTGGCGCTTGAAGGTGGCGATGTTCTTCTGCGTCGTGATGGCGGGAT
This sequence comes from Bacillota bacterium, assembly GCA_021287085.1. GTDB lineage: Bacteria > Acidobacteriota > Holophagae > Holophagales > Holophagaceae > JAYREN01. Next base: position 9,804 of record JAJTBC010000142.1, read on the forward strand.
GCGTACCCGTCTGGATGGCGTACTGCTCGGCGGGAAGGCCGAAGGCGTCCCAACCCATGGGGTGGAGTACCGCGTAACCCTTGGCACGCAGGTAGCGGCAGTAGATGTCCGTGGCGGTGTAGCCCTCCGGGTGCCCCACGTGCAGCCCCGCGCCGCTGGGATAAGGGAACATATCCAGCACGTACTTCTTGGGCAGCGCCGGATCTTCGGGCGTCTTGAAGGTGTGATGGGCGGCCCAGTAGGCCTGCCATTTGGGTTCGATGAGGGAGGGCGTGTAGCGGTCCATCCCACCAGAATCCCAAGGGAATGCAAGGGGATCAAGGTGAATTCGGAGGATTGAGGGAAAGAGTTCACCACCAAAGCGCCACGACACCGAGCCAAGAGGGATTGGGGTAGCGAGGCTCTGAGATGATTCAGCGGGTCCGAGATTTAACTCTCGACATCAGCCCCGCCAATACGCGAAACAAAGCTCCTCTGCGATTCTTTGTTCTCCCGTTTTCGCACCAACTGCCCACAGGCGCCGGCCACGTCCTGCCCTCGGCTGCGGCGCACGCTGACATCGAGACGCTCGTTGACCAGCAGGCGGCAGAAGGCATCGATGGCGCTCTCCAGGGCCGGTGTGAACCCCGCGCCCTCGCTGGGATTGTAGGGAATCAGATTGATCTTGCTGGGAAAGCCTTTGGCGTAGGCGGCCAGGCGTCGTGCATCGTCGGGGCGGTCGGTATGGCCCTGGATCAGCACGTACTCCAGGGTGATGCGCTCACCCTTTTCCAGGGGAAAACCCTGCAAGGCGCGGCGCAGGGCTTCCAGGTTCCACACGCGGTTCACGGGCATGAGCCGCGAGCGCTCTTCGTCGGTGGTGCCATTGAGGCTCACGGCAAGGCGCGGGCGCTGGGCCTCGCGGCCCAGCTTCTCGATGCCACTCACGAGGCCGCTGGTGCTCACGGTGATGCGCCGAGAGGGAATGGCAAGGCCCTTGGCATCGGTGAGGATGCGGAAGGCTTCCATGACGTGATCGAGGTTGTGCAAAGGCTCGCCCATGCCCATGAACACGAGATTCACGGGCTTTCCGAAGGGATGCTCATGGGCCACCAGCAAGGCCATCACCTGCCCTACGATCTCCGCAGCCGTGAGGTTGCGCAGGATGCCCATGGTGCCCGTGGCGCAGAAAGTGCACCCCATGGCGCAGCCCACCTGGCTGGAAAGACAGAGGGTGGCGCGGTCGTCGTAGGGCATGTGAACGCCTTCCACGAGCCGCCCATCGTCCAGCCGAAAGGCGTGCTTGGTGCTGCCGTCGCTGCTGGGAATGGATTCCGCCAAGTCGGGCCAGCGCAGCTCCACCTCGGATTCCAGCCGCTCCCGCAAGGCCTTGGGCAAGTTCGTGAAATCGCCCCAGCGCTGCCAGCGATGGCGGTACAGGCCTTCGAAGAGCTGCGTGGCGCGAAAGCCGGGCTCACCGAGCCGCTGCATCAGCGCGGCCATGTCCTGGCGTGAAAGGCCCGCCGCATTGGGGCGTTGCACGCAGGCCTTTTCGGGGGCGGGCTGATCCCAGGGCGAGCTCACGCGTCAATCCAAAGCGATCTTGAAGGTGCGCAGGAAGGCTTTGTCCTCCTCGGACCACAGGGACTCGGCCCCTTCCGCAGAAGGCCGCTCTACCGGGCGTTCCCCCTCGGTCGCAGCTTCCTCCGAAGCGTCTCCCTTCACGGGATGCAGCGCCACCGTGGCTTCGATCATGAGCGCCACTTCGAAGCCTTCCTCGTGGATCTTGCGAGCCAAGGCGCGGCTGGCTTCGTCCTCCGCCAAGGCGCGCACCAGGGCCTGGCCCAACTGTTCCACCAATGCGTTCATGCGTTCCGGGATCGGCATCCTACACTCCAAACCAGGTGCGGATCTGGGAGATCCACTGGGCGCGGCGCTCCGCATGGGGCGCCGTTTCGGCAATTCCGCGGCTCTTCACGCGGGCTTCCATGAGATCCACCAATCGCTCGATGATCCGAGGATCCTGGCGCAGGCAGCTCTCGAAGGCGATCTTGGGAATCTCCACCACGCGGCAAGGCGATCCCGCCACCACCGTGGCGCTGCGGGGAGCGCCCGTCAGCAGCGAAGCCTCGCCGAACCAATCGCCAGGTCCCAGCTCGCCCAGGGAATCCCAGTAGAGGCCGGTGTAGGGGTCGATGCGCTCCACGGGCCTCACCACATGGAATCGCCCTTCCAGCACATAGAACAGGCTTTCGCCCGGATCGCCCTCGCGGATCAGCCCTTCATCGGGGGCGATGGCCCGCAGATTCACGTGGCCCTGCAGCTGTTCCGCCCAGGCCACCGGCAGATTGAGCTTGAGAAGCAGCGCTTCGATGGCGCTTTGATCCATGCTTGGGGGAGGCACCGGCTCAGAAGTGGCTCCGTGGGGACCCAGCAGCGGAAAGCCTTCCCGAGGCAGCACCGTGTTGGCCAGGCGCTGCGCCAGAAAATTTCCCGCCCGACCATGCCGAAATCCCAGGGCCCACCAGCGCATCTCCAGCACCGCGCCACCCTGCTCCGAGCCCCACACCACCACTTCGGGTCGATGGTGGGTGTAGTGCGGAATCCCCGCCAGGGCGATGGTGAGCCGACTCACGGCCACATGCAGATCGGGATGCGGCGCCACGGTCACGTGGGCGGTTCGGCGGTGAAGGCCCGAAGGGGCATAGAGGTTCGTCACCACCGCTTGCGCGATGAGGCGATTGGGAAAGATGTCGGTATCGCCGTTCTCCGTGCGGAGTTGCACCGTGCGCCACGTCATCAAGGTCACTTCGCCAATGAACGTGTCGCGCCCGTTGCCGCCCCGCAGGTTGCCCGTCACTTCGATCCAGTCGCCCACCTCGAATACCGGATCCAAACGCATGGCGATGCCCGCGAACAGGCTGCCCAGGGTTTCCTGCAGGGAAAGACCGATGACCGCGGCAGCGATGGCGCCGGTGCCCAGCAGCTGCTGCACACTCACGCCCATCAGGTTTCGCAGGATGAACCAGGTGGCGAGCGCATAGAGCGCCACCACCAGCAGATCGCGGGCGAAGCCCGGCGTGGCGGTCCGGCGCTCCCGCAGCAGCGGGTCCAGCACGAAGAAGCTCAACAGACGGATGGCGAGCAAGGTTCCCGCGACCATCATCAGCACCAGGCTGGTGCGATGGAGGGCTGGGTAGGCGCGCTCGCGGAAAAGGAAATACCCTGCGGCGCCCGCCAGCACGGCGAACAACACCCAAGCCAGGACGCGTCGTCCCTGGGTGACACGGGTGCGGAGATCCCTGAACATGCCTAAAGAATACCGCTACCAGGCCGCTTTCAGGGTTTCCACCACGGCCACTGGATCCGCCGCATCCCAGAGGGTGCGAATCAAGGCCACGCCTCCCAGCCGGGAATGCTTCAGGGAGGAGACGTTCTCCCCCGTGATGCCCCCCAGAGCCACGAGCCTTCCACGAAAAGGAGGCAACGCCTCCAGCCAGCGATGAAGGCCCGCCGCTCCCAAGGGTTCGCCCTTGCCGGGAACGGCGAAGATGGGCGAAAGGAGCAGCTGCTGCGCCTCGGCACGATTCGGGAAATCGGCCACCGCGTGCAGGGGCCGGGACAGAGGACAGATGGACGAAGGCACCTCGGGATAGGTTTCCGGCGCATGCAGGCCGCAGCCCGCCCGCAGCGCCACGTCCAACCGCCCGTTCACCCAGAGTTCCACTTCGGGCGCGAGATCCTGGGCGCGGCGCGTGAGGTCCAGCAAAGCGCGGGCTTCGAGATGCTTCTCCCGGATCATCAGGCCGTCAATGCCCGAGCGCAGGACCCGGCGCCACGCCTGCGGCTCGAAGCCCTTTCCTGGACTGATGGCGAGAACATGCATGGACATAGGATTCATCAGGGTAAGCCGAGGGAAAAGGGGAACCTCACCCCTGAGGCACGGAGATCACGTAGGAAAAACACGGAGGAGAGCACCGAGAAAAGCAGTCTCCGCTCTTATCTTGTTCATCCGTCCAGCCTGTTTTCAATTCACCACGGAGACACCGAGATCACGGAGGGAAAAACACGGAGAAGGGCACTGAGAAAAGCTGTCTCCGTTCTTATCCTGTTCATCCTGTTCATCCTGTTTTCAATTCACCACGGAGACACCGAGATCACTGAGGACAAACACGGAGGAGGGCACCGAG
>JAJTBC010000153.1 GCA_021287085.1 Bacillota bacterium
GGATGCGCTTCAGTTGAGCATTCTCACGCCCTTGCCCGGTACGCCCCTTTTTGCCGATTTTGAGGCGCAAGGTCGCCTGTTGGATCGAAACTGGAACCATTACGATTTTCGCCATGTGGTCATCCAGCCCGCCCTCATGAGTCCAGAGGCCCTGCAGGCGGGCGCTGACTGGCTATATGCCCAGTTTTATCGCCTGGATCGCATCCTGCTGCGCGGGCTCCGCACGTGGTGGGCGGCTGGTCCCGTGGCCGCTTGGGTCTGCCTGCGCCTGAACCTCACGTATCGCTACGATAACCAGCGGGAGGGCATCCGAGGCCAGGTCTCCGGTTCGGGAAAGCCCTGGGCGCGGTGGAGACTTGGTTTCTGGACTCCGAAACGGGAGGTTTTCCCATGAACCGAAGTTCCTTGCATCGTTGGATGCGGAATCTGGCGCGGGTCGGATCGGTGTTGAGCCTGGCCACGATTCTGCTTTTCTCCTTCGGGATTGGGCACCAGGGCTGGCCCGGATGGAAAGGGCTGCTGAGTTTAATGCTCTTCCCCTTCGGGGTTCTGATCGGGCTGGTATGGGGCTGGAAGCGGGAAGCCTTGGGGGGTGGCTTGGTCTTGACCAGTTTCATGTTGTACGGGAGTTGGCGATGGTTTTTAGGCCTCGGCTGGCCCAAAGGATGGGTTTTCCCCCTGTTGGTATTACCAGGTCTTTTCTTTTTGTTGAGCGCCTGGCTCGGATTCCAAAAAAAACTTTGCAGGGAGGAACAAACCTAGGCACCGAGCGCCTTCCCGGGCTATGATCAAGCAGGAGAATCGGGAATTCACATGGTGCAACCTGCTGTTCTACTTGGTTTGGATCTCGGAGCCAGCAAAGTTGTCGCCGTCATCGCCGTTCAGGAAGAAGGGGGCGGGCTTACCGTTACCGGAGCCAGCATCGCGCCGCCTCAGGGTGGCATTCGCAATGGCGAGATCACCGATGTGAATCTCACGCAGGCCGCCGTGGTGCGGGCCGTGGAAGAAGCCATGCGCACGGCCGGCCAGACCAACCTCACGGGCATTCGCGTATCCGTGGACGGCATCCAGTTCAAGGGCGAGAACCTACGGGATTCCATCACCATTTCGAATCCCGATCGCATCATCACCGTGGCGGATCGCGATCGCGTGATGGAGCTGGCCACCGCCGCCTGCAAGCTCGCCAAGGAAGAGACGGTGCTGCACCGCATTCCCCAGGTGTTCCACATCAAGGGCCAACGCGACATCAAGAATCCCGTGAACATGATGGGCGACACGCTGGAAGCGGAGATCCGCATCATCGTGGCCCCCGGGCCCGTGCTGGAGAACATCCATCGCGCCTTGCATCTGTCCTCGCTCCAGGGCGCCACGCTCATCTATTCGCCTCTTGCCAGCGCCGAAGCCGTGCTATCCCGGGAGGACGCGGAAAACGGCGCAGTGGTGGTGGACATCGGCGACCAGCTCACCCACATGGGGGTCTTCGTGCGCGGCTCCCTCACTCACTCCGCGGTGATTCCCATCGGGGGCCAGCACTTCACCAAGGATCTCGAAATCACGAAGTACCTGGGCGGCATCAGCGTGGCCGAGCGCATCAAGCGCATCTACGGCACGGCGCTCCCCAGCCAGACCGATCCCACGGAACAGGTGGAGCTGGAAGACGAAGGCCGCATGGTGCCGCGCCGCGATCTGGCCGAGGTGCTGCACGCCCGCGCGGTGGAGCTGCTCAACATGGTGCTGGCGGAAATCGGTCGCAGCGGCATGCTGCACGAAATCCACGGAGGCGTTCACCTGGTGGGCGGCGGCGCGCTCCTGCCCCATCTGCCCATCCTCGCCCAAACGATTCTGGGGCGCCCTCGCGTGGTGCTGGGCAAAGTCAGCGGCATTCAGGGATTGCCCCAGGTCATGGGCAATCCCCTCTACACCAATGCGCTGGGCGCGGTGAAATCCCTTCATCGGGATCTGCGGGAACAGGGCGAACGCCGCCAAGGCAAAGGTATTGTCGAATGGTTCAAGAAACGGTTGTGACGAGCGACGGAGTGTTCATGCCTGAAGTGCCTTTTCTTCCGAGTCCCGTGCATCTTCCTGGCGCCAACATCAAGGTCGTCGGTGTGGGCGGCGCCGGCTGCAATGCGCTGGATCGCATGGTGCAGAGCGGAGTCAGTGGCGTGCAGCTCATCGCCATGAACACCGATCAGCAGAGCCTCGCGGCCAGCCAGGCTCACGTGAAGATTCCCCTGGGGCCCATCAGCATGAAGGGCCTGGGCGCCGGCGGCAGCGCCGAGCGCGGCAACCTGGCGGCGGAAGAAAGCCGCGAGGAAATCCTCGCCAGCCTTCAGGGCGCCGATATGGTCTTCATCACTGCGGGCATGGGCGGTGGCACCGGCACCGGCGCGGCGCCCATCGTGGCCAGCTGCGCGCGGGAAGCGGGCGCGCTCACCGTGGCCGTGGTTCTCACACCCTTCCGCTGGGAAGGCCCCGGCAAAGCTGCCAAGGCGGGCATGGGCCTGGAGAACCTGCGAGAGACGGCCGATACCGTCATCGCCGTCTCCAACGACAAGCTGCTGGCCCTTTGCGACCGCAACGTCAAGACC